>CAZIVG010000008.1:0-18738 GCA_964542595.1 uncultured Muribaculaceae bacterium
AATTTGCAGCAAGAGGCAAAAACGTTCTTTTCGTAGGTACAAAAAAACAAGCATCAGAAGTTGTTGCTGAAGAAGCAAAAAGATGCGGAATGTATTATATCAACCGTCGTTGGTTGGGAGGTATGTTGACTAACTTTGAAACAATCAGAGGCAGAGTCAACAAATTGAGAGAACTCGAAGAGTTCGTAAGCTCAGGTCACATCGAAAAACTTCCTAAAAAAGAAGTTGTTCAAATGACTAAAAAACTTGAAAAATTGTCTAAAACTTTAGGCGGTATCAAAGAAATGCGCGGAATGCCCGACGTTATCTTTGTTGTTGACCAAAAGAAAGAAGATATCGCTATTGCTGAAGCTAACAAATTGCACATCCCTGTAATCTGCTTGGCTGATACAAACGCTAATCCGGACGGAATCGACTACATCATTCCGGGAAATGACGACGCAATTCGTTCTATCAGATTGATTGCCGGCAAATTGGCTGATGCCGTTTTGGAAGGCAAACAGTTGAGAGAAAACAAAGCTGTAGGCGCTAAAGTTGAAACTATCAAAGCTGAAGACGCTGGCGTAGCCGCTGAAGAAGCTGCAGCAGAATAATTAGAGGAGATATTAATTATGACAGTAACCGCTGCTATGGTAAAAGAACTCAGAGAAAAAACAGGCGCAGGCATCCTTGATGCTAAAAAAGCTCTTGTTGAAAACGATGGCGATATGGAAAAAGCTATGGAATACCTTCGTCAAAAAGGTATTGCATCTGCTGAAAAGAAAATGGGCAGAATCGCTGCAGAAGGCCTTGTTGGCTCTTTTGTTGAAGGTAACGTCGGTGTTGTAATCGAAGTGAACTGTGAAACAGACTTCGTTGCAAAAAATGAAGACTTCAAAGAACTCGTTGCAAACCTTGCAAAATTCGTAGTTGCTAACAAGCCTGCGGATGTTGATGCTCTTCTTGCTGCAAACTGCGTAGAGTGCGGCAAAACAATCGAAGAATATATCAAAGAAAAAGTTGCAACTATCGGCGAAAAAATTACCGTAAGAAGATTCGAAATCGTTGAAGGCAACCCTGCAACTTACATCCACAACGGAAAAATCGGCGTATTGTTAAACACTGACAAAGCTGATGAAGCTCTTGCAAAAGATGTTTGCTTGCACATCGCTTCAAACGCTCCTGAATTCGTAACAAGAGAAGAGATTCCTCAATCTGTTATCGATGAAGAAACAAGAATCGAAATGGGTAAAGAAGACTTGGCTTCAAAACCTGAACAAATCAGAGCGAAAATCGTTGAAGGCAGAATCAACAAATTGATGTCAGCAAAATGCTTGCTTGAACAACCTTTTGTTAAAAACCCTGACCAAACTATCGCTCAGCTTTGCGAAGGCAAATTTGCTATCAAATCATTCACACGTTTTGTGTTGGGTGAAGGTCTTGAGAAAAAACAAGAAAACTTCGCTGAAGAAGTAGCAAACCAAATGAAAGGCTAATCAGCTTTATAATATTTAAAAGCCCTCTGTGAATTTTCATCGAGGGCTTTTTTATGAGAATAAATCTTTCACTTCAACGCCCAGTGCCTCGGCTATAAGAATCAGCCTTTTGAGGCTTGGAGTTCTTGTGCCACATTCAATAGCAACAATATAATCCTTTGAAACGCCTGCTAAAACACTAAGTTGCAACTGTGTAAGCTTCTTTTGTTTCCTATATTTTTTAATATTTTCTTGAAGAAGTTTTATTGTACTATTTGTCATATTTCCATTGTAGTGGTAAAATCAAAGATAAAGTTGCACTATATGTACAACAATTAAATTGTAAGGATAAATATAATGACAACAGAAAATCTTACCGAAAAAGACTTGTACGAAATCGTCGAAACTACATTAGCCCTGAAAAATTCACTATCAATTCTCTGTGATTACTGCCAGTACAACGAAGACAATCACAAACTCATGTCAATGCTTTGCCTCCTCGAAATCCTCACAGGCCAATGCAACAAAATCCTCGACAAATTCTAACTTAACAAAACTTTGTACAAACATCCCCAAATTTGATAAAATAAAAATAGTAATTAATAATATTACGAGTACATACGAGTTGGGTAAGGATAATTGGACAAGAAAAAGAGGATTAAAAATTTAATAGCCGGATTGCTAATGTTTTGTTTAGTGCAGACCTCTTGTTTTGCGGCAGAAAACACGAAAATTTATAAAGATGAGCAGGGTTATGAGATTTCGAAAGAGCAAAAAGAACGCTCAGAAGCGCTGAAAAAGACCTATAAGGGCGTGACAAAAGACGAAAAAATTATGGAAGCGCTCGAACTTTTAAAAGGCGGGCTTGGTGATTTTTCAAGACGTGCGATTATGGGTAATAACTTGTCTGAAAAACCGATGATGGTTCAGTTTTCGAACCTAGGACAGTTTGGGCAGGCGTATTCGAACTTTGATGCAATCGGGTGGAAAAAGAAAGACAGACTTTACATCCACATAAACCTGAAGCATCAAGATGCTCCTTTGCCTGCATTGGCTGCGGTTTTGGCTCACGAAGCGATTCATCAGGATGACTTCAATTCCTTAAATGAAGAGACTTATGCCTGGACACTTGAGGCGGCTGTTTGGACGAAACTTTCGGAAAAAGACCCGAAATACAACGACAACATGCACCCTTTGGTTGTGAGAGAAAATACGCTTAAAAAGCTTTTTGTGAAAGGGAATTACACAAGTAAATATATCCGAAAAACGGTTTATTCAAACCCGGGATATTCGAATCTTCCCTCTCGCTCACCGGGCTTTGAGGACGACAGTTTATAAAAATTAAAACAGGGTGCCACACAAAAATGACACCCTGTTTTTTCATTCTTGGATTTCTAATTTTCGATAAGAAGGCTCGCTCCGATTATTCCGGCAGTGTTGCCGAGTTGTGCAGGTACAACCTCAACAGCTGCGCCTTGAATCGGCATTGCTCTGTCTTTCAAAGTTTTTCTCAATGGCTCAAACAAGAATTCACCCGCGTCAGCGACGCCTCCTCCGACGACGATTTTTTCAGGGTTGAGAAGGTTGACCACGCTGGACAATCCGATTCCGAGGTATTCTCCCATTTTTGTGAAAATTCTTTTCGCAACAACGTCACCCTCTTGTGCCGCCTGACAAACGATTGCAGGAGTAATTGCCGCAGTGGAGCCTGCAATTTCTCGGAATTTTGCGCTTTTGCCGCCGTGGACGTATTCTTTCGCCATCGAAACGATTGCAGGGCCTGACGCATAAGCCTCAAAACAGCCTGTATCTCCGCATCCACAGATTAGTCCGTCGTGCATTTCCATTTTGATGTGTCCGATTTCGCCGGCTGCGTTGCTTGCTCCTCTGACGAGTTTTCCGTTGATGATTAATCCTGAGCCGATACCCGTCCCGACTGTTATGCAGATAAGGTTTTTGCAGCCTGCACCTGCGCCGTAGTTCAATTCTGCAAGTGCTGCGCAACGAACATCGTTGTCAACTTTGACAGGAACATTGAATTCTTTTTGCATAATTTCTGCAATCGGAACATCAACCCAGCCCGGGATGTTTGGCAAAATTCTTACAATTCCGTTGTCACAATCGATTTGTCCGGGGAAGCCGAAGCCGATTCCCTCAATGTCAGAGGTTTTAATTTTTGCTTCTTCCATCAAATCTTTTATGCATTGCGTGATATTGCCGATTGTGTATTCGTAACCCATTTCGGCACGTGTAGGAACCGTTTTCGGGAACGAAATCTCGCCTTTTTTGTTTACAAGCGCAATTTTTACGTTCGTACCGCCGATATCCACACCAATTCTGTATTTTTCAGACATTTAAACTCTCCCCCGTATTTTCACTTGTTATAATAATATCACGAGAAAAACTTTTTTAAAAACCCAAACATTTTTTTGTTTTTATTGAATTGAGAAAGATTTTCCAACATCCCCTCTTTTGACTTTAGCAGAGCAGTATCAAATTCTTGAACATCTTCAAGGATTACTGTTGGGTTTATCGAAACTTTGTCTCCAACGAATCTCAAATCATTGATTTTTTTTACTGTGGTGACAAAAAAGTTGCCTTTTTCTTCTTGGCCTAAAATTACACTGAGTTGTGTTTTTGTTTTGAAAATATTAGTTAATCTGCCCAAAAATGAAGAAGGCTTTATGTTTTTAGTTTCTACTCTTCGTTTCATTGCCTCAAGAGCGAGCGAAACAGAATCATCATCTGCTAATCTGCTCAAAGTTTTTCTGGCGTTTTCGCTAATTTTAAAGGTTGTTGGTTTAGCAATGATTTTCATAATTTTTATCCATACAAAAATATCAACGTTTATTATAAGTCCAAACATTGATATTTTTGCTATTTTATTAAATTCTCTTTACAAACTAGGGTTTTAGCCTGTCCATAAGTCTCGGGAACGGAATTGTTTCACGAACGTGGTGAAGTCCGCAAATCCAAGCCACAGTTCTTTCTATGCCAAGCCCAAAGCCTGCATGTTTGCAGCTGCCATATTTTCTGACATCGAGATACCAGTTGAACACTTCTTCGGGGAGTCCATGTTCTTTAATTTTTGCTTTGAGTTTGTCGATGTCTTCTTCACGCTGACCCCCGCCGATGATTTCGCCATAGCCTTCGGGTGCAATCATATCAACGCAAGCTGCTTTGTCGCCTTCTTGCTTCATGTAAAACGCTTTTATCGACATCGGATAGTGGTGAATCATTACAGGCCTGTCGAATTCTTCAGAGATGAGCGTTTCTTCGTCTCCGCCGAAATCTGTTCCCCAAGGAGTGTCATTACCTTTTTTGTGAAGGATTTCAATCGCTTCGTCATAAGTGATTCTCGGGAACGGACGTTTTACGTTTTCGAGTTTTGTAATGTCTCTTTCGAGCACTTCGAGGTCTTCTTTGTTGTGTTTTACAACTTCTTGAACAAGGTATTCTACGAATTCTTCTGCCAAATCCATATCATCGTAAATGTCGAAGAACGCAACTTCCGGCTCAACCATCCAGAACTCAGTAAGGTGACGACGTGTTTTTGATTTTTCGGCACGGAAAGTCGGACCGAAGCAATAGGCCTTACCGACAGCCATTGCCGCTGCTTCCATATAAAGCTGCCCGCTTTGAGTCAGGTAAGCGTTTTCATCAAAATAATCGACTTTGAAAAGGTTAGAAGTTCCTTCGCAGGCGTTTGGTGTGAAAATCGGTGCGTCAACAAGCGTGAAGCCTTTGTTGTCAAAGAAATCGCGAACGGATTTTATAATTCTGTGTCTGATTTTAAGAATCGCCTTTTGTCTCAAAGAACGAAGCCAAAGATGTCTGTGTTCCATAAGGAAGTGGGTTCCGTGTTCTTTTGGCGTAATCGGATAATCAACAGATTCACCGATGAGTTTCACATCCGTGACGTCAATTTCGTAGCCGATTTTCGAGCGGTCGTGTTTTTTTACAGTACCTTTTATTTCAATAGAAGACTCTTGAGTGATTTTGTCAGCCAGTGCAAAAACTTCTTCAGAAACGTTGCCTTTAAAGACAACCGCTTGGATTTCAGCCGTACCGTCTCTCAGTTGCAAAAAGTGGAGTTTGCCGCTTGAGCGTTTGTTGTACAACCAAGCCTGAAGGGTGATTTCCTGTCCTTCATAATTTCCTATGTCTTCGATGTAAAGTTTCATATTTGCCTCACCTTCTTTATGTGTTATTTGATTCTTTTCAAAGCCTCGTTTTTTATTATATCGAATAGGTTTTAAAAACACAAAGAATATGTTAAAATTGAACATCATGGGCGTAATAAAAGACCTAAAAAACAATATTTACGGAGGCGTCACAGCAGGCGTAATCGCACTGCCACTGGCTTTGGCCTTTGGGGTTGCGAGCGGATTGGGCGCCACCGCCGGGTTGTGGGGGGCAATAATCGTTTGCCTTTTTGCAACAGTCTTTGGCGGAACGCCGACTCAGATTTCCGGCCCGACAGGTCCGATGACGGTGATTGTTGCGTCTTTGGTTTTTGCAAATCCGAATAACCCGAAATTGATTTTTATGACGTTGTTTTTGGCTGGGGTTTTTCAAATTATTTTGGGCTTTTTAAAAATCGGGAAATTCGTAAATTACGTTCCTTACCCTGTGATTTCCGGGTTTATGAGTGGGATTGGCGCGATTATAATTTGCTTGCAGCTTAACAATCTTATCGGCATAACCTTTGAAGGCGCGCCGATTAACAGTCTTTTGAATTTCTTCACATCTCTGAAAAGCCTTGCTGAAGCCAATTTTCAAAGCCTTGTTCTGGGGCTTTTGACCCTCGGGATTGTTTTTTTTACTCCGAAAAAGATTCAAAACAAAATCCCTGCACCTTTGATTGCACTGATTTTTGTAACGCTGCTTTCGATTTTTCTTCACTTCGATGTGAAAACAATCGGCACAATTCCTGCGGCATTTCCGAGTTTCGATTTTCCTTTTGCCGGATTTGAAGTGCTGAAAAAAATCATTCCGCTGGCTTTGACGCTGGCTCTTTTGGGTTCTGTGGATTCGCTTTTGACTTCGCTTGTGGCGGATTCTTTAACAAAAACCAAGCACAATTCTGACAAGGAGCTAATCGGCCAAGGGCTGGGCAATATGGTTGCGTCGCTTTTCGGCGGGCTTGCCGGTGCGGGTGCGACGATGAGAACGGTCGTGAACATCAAGTCAGGAGGGAGTTCTCGAATCTCAGGGATTGTCCATTCTTTGTTTTTGATTTTGATAGTTTTGTGCTTCGCGCCTGCTGCGTCAAAGATTCCGCTGGCTGTTTTGGCAGGGATTTTGATTAAGGTTGGGTTTGACATCATCGATTACAAATTCCTGAAAATATTAAAATGCGCCCCGAAAAGTGATTTGGCGGTGATGCTTTTCGTTTTTCTGATAACCGTTTTGGACGACTTGATTTTTGCTGTCGGGGTCGGGATTGTGCTTTCTTCAGTGCTTTTTGCGGCAAATGTATCAAAACAAATGAACATAAAAATCAAGGAACTCCCAGTTTCTGACGGCGAAAAGTGTGAAGGTTGCATCGAAGAAGACGTTGCAAACAATATTTTGATAATGCACATTAGAGGCATTTTTTTCTTCGGAACGGCTTCTGAGGTTCTGGCAAGGGTTGAAAACCTTATGAACGCAAAGTTCGTTGTAATAGATTGCAAGTCCATAAAATTCCTTGATATTTCTGCTGCTTTTGCGCTTGAGGATATGATTGTAAGGCTTCAGGACAATGGAATTAAGCCGCTTTTGGTTTTAAATAACAGACGACTTGCAGGAAAGCTTTTGCGCTATGGTTTGATTAAATTCATCAAAAAAGACGACATTTTCTTTGATGTTGAATGTGCGCTTGAAAGAATTAAAACAAAGCTTATAGGTTGAGTCTTCGGGTCACATAAAAACCTTTTCTTTTTTCTCAAGGGCTTTTCTTGCCAAGAACTTGAACCACTCCTTTGGCAGCATCGAAACGAGTCTTGCGATTTTTGAGTCAATCCCGACGTTGTAAGAAAGCTTCGGCTTTTTAATGGACAAAGATTTGAACACAACGTCCGCAACCTCTTGTGGTTCAATCCCTTTGGAATTGTTTGCGAGTGCGCTTTTCGCTAAAATCTGAAACTCTTTTTCATATTTTTTCAATGCTTCTTCGCTCAAAAGGTTTAAGTTTTTCATGGATTCGTCAACCGATTTTTCCCAAATCGGAGTTTTTACGACACCCGGCTTAATCGAAATGACTTTTAAATTGGGCATTTTCGCTTCTACAAGCAGCAGGTTAAAAAACATATCCAAAGCGTTTTTTGAAACACAATACGGCGACAAAAACGGAATAATCCCGTAACTCGCCATCGAGCTTATGTTCACAATCCTCGAATCATCCGAGTCTTTCATCAATGGCAAGAAAGCCTGAGTGACTCTGATTGCGCCATAAACGTTGACATCCGCCTGCTTTTGCAAAAACTCAATCGGGATAAACTCAACAGGCCCTGCGACAGCAATTCCTGCGTTGTTCACAAGTGCAAAAAGTTCGTTAGTTTCTTGTTTTACCACTTCGAAAGCTGATTTTACACTGTTTTCATCCGTTACATCGATAAAAACGCCTTTTATGTTCGGGTTCAGCGATTCGAGGTTGTCTTTGTCTTCTTGTTTACGCACTCCTGCAAAAACCTTAAACCCTTCATCGGCAAGCTTTTGCGCTGTGGCTTTCCCAAGCCCTGATGATGCACCTGTTATCAATACGTATTTGTTCATAATTCTTTTTCTCTTTTGTTAAATATCTGTAAATTTTATCACAATACTAGCAACTTTTCAGATTTAGGGGTTTTTTATTGTTGTTCCCCTACCCCATAACTGTTTCAAAACAGTGGAGCAATGCGTGAAAGTATCCAGCAATATCATTAACAATGTTCTTGATAAAATAGGAACAAGAATCAGTTCGCCTGAACAACGTGCGATTCAGGGAGTAGTTGCGCTGGGGATTCAGCCTTTTATAGATTTTTCAAACAAAGGCACAGACGATGAAACACGCGCTGTATCTGCTGCGCGTACAACGGGGAAAATCATTGCAGGTACTTTAACGGGGGTCGGGGTTCGATATGCTTCAATCAAAGCGATCGAGAAGTTTTCACAATTTGAAATTAACGGAATCAAAACCTGTATAAGCGACAATGCTGATACATTAATCAAAAAAGGACTTAGCGAAAACACTGAGATTAAATCCATTTCATCTTTGGGGAATAAATGGAGTATTTTCACGCCAAAAATAGAGAATCTCGTTAAAAACAACAGCGCTAAGCCGTTGAAGGTTGGGGAACTCCTTCGCAGATACAGCAATTACACAAAAACCGGGGGAACAATATTAGGGGTTTGTGCTATGGTTTTCACCAACTTCTTAGTAGATGTGCCGATTACAAAGTACATAACCCAAAAATTGACGCCTGTGTTCAAGTCTATGCTGGAGAAAACTACAAAAAACACTTGCTTTTTTGATAATGGACAGTTGGTTTGTAAGCCCAGAGATTCAAAATTTGACACGTCATCAAACGGAGGTATGAAAAATGCCAAGGTTTGATTTTACCAGAGATATTGCTACAAAGTGTTGGAACAGATACTCAGAAGATTTGTCGAAAGGACTGCTCGAGTGGGGTGCCGCGGGTTGGGTCTTGAGTTCGCTTGCGCAACTTTATATGATTTCAACAAGCAAAGATTTTGATCCCAAAAAGAAGAAATTTTTACTTCCTCAAGAAGCAGCGGACGGGGCTATTAACGTTGGACTTTTTTATACTCTTACTGCAGGGTTTAAGAAAATAGCTGAAAACCTTGTTGAAAGCGGTCGTATTTATGGCGAAAAAACAAGACAGTTTGTCATGGAGCATAAAAACAACACAGATACTTTTAGGGGGCATATCAAAGGGGCGAGCGAAAATTTCGATCATTACAAATTTATAGAGAATGTCAACAATAGTAACCATCTGAGCAACTATTTTGAAGGCTTTGAAAAGGTTGTTAATAAAATTGATTATAAAAAATTGAAAAGTGGTGCGAAATATGAAGGATTGATGCAAGATGGCCTGAAATACTTTGACACAAAAGAAAAAGGTCAAATTCTTTTATCAAAACTAAATGAAGCGAAAACAGAATTTTTAAAACTCAAAAATTTTACAGTTTTAACAGGCACAATTTTGGGTTCTGTTGTTGCGTCCAGTATTATAACTCCGATTGTGAGAAACGAAATAGCGAACCGTCGTCAAAAAAGGTTCGACAAAAACATTCAGATTGTTAATCCGAAAATGACCCCGATGCCAAAGACTTCGTTACCTCCTCCGTTCAGGATGTTTACCAAA
The DNA here is from genome assembly GCA_964542595.1 of uncultured Muribaculaceae bacterium. Lineage (GTDB taxonomy): Bacteria > Cyanobacteriota > Vampirovibrionia > Gastranaerophilales > Gastranaerophilaceae > Limenecus. The sequence goes on from CAZIVG010000008.1 coordinate 9,806, forward strand.
TAAAAGGTTCTTGGTAGCTAGAAGAAGTTTTGAATGATTTTGGATCAATGGGAATAGAGTATTTAAGACTAAATATTGAAGAATTAATTGATTCGTCTAACTCTTTTTTATATTCACAAGGTTTTTTATTTTTTAAAGAAATTGGGTATAATTCTTGTCGTTCCAAATTTCTCATAGCCTCGGGGTCTCTTTGCTCTAACAAGCTAATGGTTTCAATATCCTCCGGGAAATCTTTTTTATTATTCTCAATCAAGTCTGTTCTTGCCTTTTCTTTGTCAACAAACTCTCTGGTGACTTCAAAGCCGTACGTGCGAACATCAGGACTTTGCCAATATGCAACATAAGGGTTAATCCTAATCAACATATTATCGTTACCCCAATCCCGATAAGCAGTTTTCGCATGTTCCAAAGACTCACGCATTGCATCAACCCCATGAGAAGGGAAATTGTCAGGGATTGTGTCATCCACTTTTACAATTGCCTTAAATGCCTGACGTTTGGGGGCATAACTTTGGGTTAAAGGACTGACTCTCATAAAATAACCTCATTGTTTTTCTCTCATTATACACACAAGAATACGTGTGAATATCTTTTTTTGCTAGTGAATAGATTTTGTTTAACATTTTGTAAACATTATGACATTATTGGCAATTTTTCGGATTCAGATGTTTTTATTTAAGTAAGCAGTATTTTATTAGAGTTTTAGTTTAAGGAAATTTATGGCATTCGAAATTCCAAAAGTTAATATGTTTCAACCGGCACCAAAAGTAAGTTTTGGCGGCGGACAAGGAACCCAAGGAGTCGGCGGAGTCCAAGGCGGCTTTGGCGGAGTCAGCGGTGCAAGCCAGGGCGGTTCTGCTGTTGACAGAGAACTTGCGGATATGAAAAGATTCATTCAGCCTCAAAACAGAACAGGCGAATTGCAGCCCAACAATGCAGAAGAAGGCGCAAGACTCAAAATGCTTTATGCATGAGGGTGAAGAAAACTTAGGCCTTGTTTCTTTTTATCTTAAACTGTTTGACGAAGTCGGAAGCTTTCTTTAGAATGCTTTCTTCATTTTCGTTTTGTTCTTCCGGAATAAAGACGTCTTTTTCGTCGTCAGAGGACTTAAAGATGTCTAATTCATCTTCCTTCTTTTTTTCGTCATCTTTTTTTTGTCGCTGAAAATATCCCAAATTGCCCCCGCCGCCATTGTTTTTCATGCTTTGGGCTTCTTGAATTCCGGGTATTTGTCGTGGACCGTTGATTCCGAATGACATAAGTTTACGCTCATTCTATTGCTAGTGACACAGAGAAGTATAATTATACTTATATTATATACTATCTTTGTAACAATGTGAAGCCCATGAGAACGAAGAAAAAGTCAAAAATGACAAATTTTTGAACTTTTTTAAGTTCGAACTCAGAAGTGTGAGAACCTAGCCAGCTGCGAGACAGCCGGTGGCAGGTTCGAAACCGAATCAATTCAAAGATGAAGAAAAAGTCAAAATGAAAAATTTGTTCTTTCCGAGGATTATAATCCCGAAAACTAAATAGCCCGTTAAGGTAACCTTTTATGGCAATGTTTTTTTAAAGGTTTCACCGTAATAATGCAACATAAGATGTTAACTATGTTAAATCGGATTTGAATTTGCAGAAAAACAATTCATTGTTTCATGAGGTTCGCTAAGTCCGATTACAGTTTGTTTAATTAAGGAGGGAAAGATGACAATTAACAAACTTACGCTTGCTGCAGTCTTAACATTAGGATTGATGGCAGGTACTATGAACTCGGGGATTGCAAGTAATGTGGATATTTCGAACCTTGATATGTCGAAACTTGCTGCATGCCCGTTGTCCGGCTGCCAGGCTGATGTAACGCCTTCAACGGCAGTATGTCCTTGTGCGCCTGCACCAAAAGCAGATTGTGGCTGTAATACAGGCTGCGCTGCACCTTGTGAACCTTGCGACCCATGCAACACTTGCGCTCCCGTAGAGCCTTGTAATCCTTGCGAAGCGGTTGCTCCGCCTTGTGCTTGTGAACCGGTAATCCAGTCAGTTTGTGCTTCACAATGTGACGGAAAATCTGTTTCAAAACAGCACTATGCTTATCCTGCAAACGTCTATTCCGACAGCCAGGCTGTAGGTTCAACCGCGAATAATGTTATTATTGGCGAATCAACTACTTGCGGCTGTTCATTATGCCCGACTCCGGGGGTAATGGTTTCTGACTTGCCGACTTGCGGATGTGGCTGCGGTGAAGGAATTACAACCGGTGCTGCTTCAAACATGCCCGTTTTAGGAAAATCTGTTGATGAAATCATCACAGGCTGCGCTGCTCCTGTTGTTTCAGGTGCTTGCCCTGTTGAGATGCAAACTTCTTCAGGCATGGAAGTTATTAAAAGAACGATTGTTCCTTACAATGCTCCAATCACAGGCGGTGCGGCTCCTATGACTACGGGTGCTTGCTCTTTTGAGGATGTGCCTCCCGGATATTGGGCAGGTTGTGATATCAACTTGTTAGCTGAAAACAAAGTTATTGCAGGTTACCCTGACAGAACGTTCAAACCTAACTTGCCTGTATCACGTGCAGAAATCGCTTCTATGGCAGTAAACGGTTTCAACCTCAGAAGCTGCGGTTGCCCGAACAAAACATTCAAAGATGTTCCTGCTGACCACTGGGCTAACACTGCTATCAACACCGCTGTTGCAAACGGTTTGATGGAAGGTTATCCACACGATTTGTTCAAACCGAACAAACCTGTATCACGTGCAGAAGCTATGGTTACTCTTGCAAAAGGTATCCCTTGCGAAATGGACAACTGCAAAGCTGACCAAATCTTGAGCAAATACTGTGATGGAAACAAAGTCCCTGCTTGGGCTAAAATTCCTGTTGCAAAAGCTATCGAATCAGGCGCATTGAAAGATGTTCCTAATCCGAACGAAATCCAAGCTTGTAAAGATGCAAGCCGTGCTGATGTTGCTTCAATGCTCGAAGCTGTCAGATGCGCAATGGGCTACTCTAAAAAAGACGTGGCTTACACAGCACCTGCTGACTGTGGATGCACAGGCGGAGCAGCTTTCATGGCTAAAGATGAAGTTGTCACTATTCCGACTATGTGCTTGAAGTTCCAAGACGAAATCAGTGCTAAATCTGCAACTATCGGTGACAGATTCGCAGCAAAAACGACTGAAGCAGTTACTATCAACGGTGTTTCATTCCCTTGCGGTTCAAATGTTTACGGTAAAGTTACAGAAGTCGAAAGACCATCAGGAAACTGCAAAGGCGGTATCAAACTTTCATTTGAAAGAATCCAAAACGGAGACTGCAAAGCTGATTTGCCTCAACAAGTATTGACTGCTCAAGTCAAAACTGACAAGAAAGTTAATTTCTTTGCTCGTGCAATCGAAATGCCTTTCAACTGGGTGGGAAGCCTTGTCGGTATCACAGGCAGAACTGTCGGTGGTGCAATCGTTGCGGCTAGTAACGCTGCAGAACACGTTACTGACGGCGTCGGCTTAGCGTTCGGTGAAACATTCCAAGGCCAACTTCCTGCTGCAGGAAGAAGCTTGATGGATGCTTCAAAAGCACTTGTTAAAGCTCCTATCGACTTAACAAGAACTGCTTTGTCAGGCTCAATGGGCTTGTTGCAAACAACAGGTGACGAAGTTGCTTACCTCGTTGACCCGAAAGGTAACAAAGTTACTGCGGTTAACCCGAGAGAAAACATCACTGTTGCTTTCGGATGCAACTCTTGCACAGGCTGTGCTGCTCCTATCCAACCAAAATGCGGTTGCGATCCTTGCGATAAATAATTCCTTTTTTGAAAAGGTTATAACGGTAATATCGTGAAACAATGCGGTTTTGATTAATTTCAAGGCCGCATTTGTTTTAAACAAATAAGTCCGTGACCTCAAATTTTACTGCGTCAATCAGCCCCTTGTCAGTGATTTTTAATTCAGGAATCACAGAAAGCGACAAAAATGCCATACTCATAAACGGCTCATCGATTTTGCAGCCGATTTTTTTTGCAGCATTATCGAGTTGAGCAATTTCTTCTTGAACCTCTTTGGCCGTCTTGTCGGACATCAGTCCTGCAATCGGGAGTTTCAAGTGCGAGAGGGTTTTTCCGTTTTCGACAATAATTTTGCCTCCCTGAGATTTCACAAGTTCAACCGCCGCATAATACATATCATCGTCGTTTGTGCCGATAACAATCATGTTGTGCGAATCGTGAGCAACTGTTGATGCTATCGCCCCCGACGTCAATCCGAACCCTTTCACAAAACCCAGTCCGATGTTGCCTGTGGCTTTGTGGCGTTCGATTACAGCGATTTTCAATAAGTCATTTTCTGTATCAGAAATCGCGCGGCCGTTTTCGATTTTTGGGGTTTCCAGAGATTCTTTAGTAATCAGCTGTTTCGGGATTACATTGATTGTTTTAACAAACTTTTTGTCTTTAACTGCTTCAATTTCAAAGTCTTCTTTATAAAGGTATTTGATGTTCACAGAGCCTCTTAAAGTCGGTGAATTTATTTTGTTTGTGTCAACAATCATTTCGCCGTCTTGGGCTACTTTTTCTCCGTTTTTGAAAACGATTTTTGCTTCGAACAGTTCCAAATCTTCAAAGACAGCAATGTCTGCCTTGTATCCCGGGGCAATTGCCCCAAGATTTGGAAGATTGAAATATTCTGCTGTATTCAAACTCGCCATTTGAATTGCTTTTATTGGGTTTACTCCGTTTTTTACGGCTTTCTTGACCATTCTCGAAATATGTTTTGAAAGATGTTTCGGATGCCTGTCATCGGTTACGAAAATACATTTTCGTGTGTTAATTTTTTTCAAAATAGGAATCAACGGCTCCAAGTCCCTTGCCCCTGTCGCCTCTCTGACCATCAAGTACATCCCGAGTCTCAATTTTTCTATTGCCTCTTCAACAGTTGTACATTCGTGATCTGAACGTATTCCTGAAGCAACGTATGCGTTTAGGTCTTTTCCTGTCAAGTGAGGCGCATGCCCGTCAACTCTTTTGTTTCGGTCATTTCCGAGGGCAATTTTGCTCAAAACATTGCTGTCGCAGTTAATGACGCCGGGGAAGTTCATCATCTCAGCAATCCCCAAAACCCACGGCGCGTCAATCAAAAGCGCAAGGTCATAACTGTTGAGGTCCACACCCGAAGTCTCAAGCGGACTCGCAGGGACGCAAGAGGGCAGCATCATAAAAACATCGAGCGGAAGGTTTTTTGTCGCCTCACGCATAAAGCTTATTCCCTGAAGACCCATCACGTTTGAAATTTCATGGGGGTCTGCAATTACCGTGGTTGTGCCTGAAGGGACGACCATTTTTGCAAATTCGGCAGGCATAAGCATCGAACTTTCCAGATGGACATGCCCGTCAATGAACGATGGAGAAACAAAGGCACCTTGCACATCAATTTCGTTTTTTCCTTCATACCCTTGGCCTATCGCAGCGATTATCCCATCTACGATGGCGATATCTCCTTGGTGAATTTCTTCTGAGAGAACGTTCACGATGTTTGCATTTTTGATGACCGTGTCCGCAATTATTTCGCCTTTGGCAACTTTTATTATTTTTTCAAGATTTGTCATATTCTGTTTATCCTTATCCGTATGGTTATTATACAAACTATTTTTTGAATCTACAACTTTAGTATGATTTTTTTATAAAAAATGATGCATTTTAAAATGCGATGTGCTATAATGGTAGTAGATAAATTCTCTGTTTGTAATTTGTGTTTTTGACGGGTGCTGAAATGAAACGCTATCGTTACAGTTTGGTTTGCTTATTATGCGTGCTGCTGATTCTTTGCACAGGCTGCGTGAAAAGCCATGACGATGTGGTTAACGCAAAAAGCGCAATAATTATAAACAGCAGTGATTTTGGCGGAAGTGCCAGTGAAAAAGTCGCCGCTTCTCAAAAAAACAACACAAAAGTCACTCGCTCAGGGAACGTGATTCACATGGGCGGAGGCTATGATGACATTCCCTTGCAGCCTGTTTTTAATAATTAATCGAATGTAATTTATTTTTATAAATATCACAATTATCTTTTAATTGTTTAAATTTATTTGTTTTTGTATTACTATAAACGTAATCGTAAAGATTACATGAAAAGGAACAGTAATGAATTATACACATGGCAGTTTAGAAAACGAAATATTAAAGACAATTTGGATGCTCGAAGACATCAGCGAAAACGATGTTTCCGTAAATGAAGTTCAAGAAATCATAAACAGAGAAAGCGCGTCTTCTCGCGCATATACTACCGTGAAAACAGTCATGGACAGACTTGTGGAAAAGAATATGCTTGTGCGTTATAAACAAGGCAAAAAATTCTTTTACAAAACAGTTTCCTCTCGCGATGAAATGGCTCAAAAAGCCATTCAAAAGCTTGCGAAACAGTATTTTAACAGCGATATGAATTCGCTTATGGACGCAATCAAAAAGGAATGCAGAACTGCACAACTGGTTTAATCGTTCGAAAATCGAAGCAATTTTAACTTCGCTAAAAGACAAAATAAAACGTCCGAAGCGTGAGGTGCGAAAGGATTTTTGCGCTGAAAGACAGTTCGTCGGTAACATCGTGATTTCTGTTTTGACAGAAAGAATCAGCGTCTCTCGGGGGCTTTTGCTCTTTCCGAAAGGAGGTGAAGACCCTTCGATTCGCTCTGCTTGGCACGCACTGTGTCATTATGAAGCGGATGATGAAATCCGTTCGAAAGATGTCGAATATAATAATGAGCAGGTTGAGTTTCTTGAAATGATTGCTTTTACATTCAAAGACGGCGAGCCTTTGGCACAAAATATTATTGATGCTTATGCGCCGTTTTACAAGGATGACCCGATTTCTTATGAAGAAGGCTGGAGGGGTTTGTTCAAGCGCCTTTTCAGGTTTTTAAATTTTTAGTTTTATAATTTTAGAACTTTATCTTGTCGGATGAATTTTCTTTTCTACAAATCTGCAAATATCTGAAAGATTGTCTTTCGTTGCGTAGGCTAGTTTTATGAAGTATATTTTTTCATCGAAAAAACTGTCCTTTTCTTTTGACAAGTCGAGAGCATTCTTTTCGAGTTTTTTTAATATAGTTTTTAATTCCTTTGAAATAATTTTTAATTTTTGAAGTTTATTCATTTTGTTTCAACCCTCTATTATTGTATTTAGCATATTTTAATATGATATATCATATGACATAATTTTTGTCAATCAATTATTATTTACTTTATGGACAACAAAGAATTTTTGAAAAAACTTGGTCGAAAAATAAAACTGATGCGAGAAGACAGTGGATTTTCTCAAGAAAAATTTGCTCAGAAGATTGAAATAAATCAGAGTTATTTGAGTGAAATTGAGACAGGCAAAGGTAATCCGACTATTATTTATCTGAAAAAAATTTCTGAGGCGTTAGATACAGATATTCAAGAACTCTTTAATTTTGTGATTTAATAATCTTATGGCAAAAAATAAAGAACGCTTAGACAAAATACTTTTGGACAAGGGCTTTTTCGAGACGAAAAGCAAGGCTCAGGGCGCAATCATGGCCGGAGACGTTAAAATTAACGATGAGGTCATTACAAAAGCCGGCCATCTTCTGGAATTAAAAGAAAATACCGTGATAGAAATCAAGTCACTGCCATTTGTTTCAAGAGGCGGACTCAAATTGGACAAGGCTGTTCGTGCTTTTGAAATCGATTTGAAAGACAGATTTTGTCTTGATGCCGGTGCATCGACAGGGGGCTTTACTGACTGTATGCTTCAAAACGGGGCAAAAAAGGTTTATGCTGTGGATGTCGGGTATGGCCAAATCGCCTGGAAATTGCGCAGCGACGAGCGTGTTAAGACTGTTGAACGTACGAATATAAAAAACTGCGGACTTGATGAGATTTATGAAGAAGGCGAAGTTTTACCTGATTTTTGCGCGATGGATTTGTCTTTTATTTCGATTACGAAAGTTCTTGAAAATGTCAAAAAGCTCATGAATACTGAGCGACAGGAGATTGTTTCGTTGATAAAGCCCCAGTTTGAAGCAGGAAAAGACCTCGTCGGGAAAAACGGCGTAGTCAGGGAAAAATCCACTCACAAAAAAGTTATTGAAGATGTGATTAATTTTGGACAAACGCTCTCTCTTTACCCCGAAAAACTTACTTTTTCGCCGATAAAAGGCCCTGCGGGGAATATTGAGTACCTTGTGCTGCTAAAAAATCACAAAACGGAATTTGATGTGAAAACGATTGACGAAATCGTTGAAAAAGCTAACACTACAAATATTTAAAAGGTAAAAATATGGCAAGAAAAAAGAAAACATTATTAGGCTCAATCGTTTATTGGACGCTATTTGCGGTTTTTGTTTATTTCGGAGTGACGTCCTTGTCTTATTCAAAAACGATTAAATTCGCTCAAATTTCAGACATTCACCTTTCTGAAAAGACTGTGGATACCAGCTATAAGGTTCTCGCGAGTTCAAAACAATTGTTTAAAGATGAAATCGACCAGATAAACTCAACAGACAACATTGATTTTGTTGTTGTTACGGGGGATCTTGTGGACAAGCCAAGAAAACCGCTTGTCGAAGAAGCTTGTGACATGTTGAATACATTGAAGTCCCCTTGGTATTTCGCTTTTGGAAACCATGATGCGGCTGTCGGATCGAGCTTTAAGAAAGACGACTATTTTAAATACGTAAAAGAAAGAAATAAAAACATAAAGTCAGACACAAGATATTATTCTTTTGTTCCTAAAAAAGGTTTTAAGGTAATTATTTTGGATGCAACGATTGATTCTCGTATCACTTCAAACGGAGAGTTACCCGAAGAACAGTTGAAATGGCTCGATTGCCAGCTTTCAGGCGCAAAAAAAGAACATCAAATCCCTTTGATATTCCTCCATCACCCTTTGCAAGAACCTTTTCCGAGCTTCCATCACAGAATTGTGAA
>CAZIVG010000009.1:0-17862 GCA_964542595.1 uncultured Muribaculaceae bacterium
TCAGTACTTTTAAATGATACCAAAAATACAAAAATCGAATATAAACTAACACCCCACGGTGAAGCTTATTTTGAAACAAAAAGACCTTTTTCTTGTGTTTATGCTGATCATTATTCCGGAAAACCTTATGACCCTTTGAAAAAAGGTCAAACCATAATAAGTTCGACATGCTATTTTTCGAAAGATTTTTTTGAACAAAGAGGTTTTATGTTTATTCAGAGCTTTGATTTTCAGTCTGTGATAGAGGAAAACGCCAATTTTATGACTATTTACAGAAGGAAGATTTAGGCATTTGACATGCCTTTTTGTCGAAAGTAAAATGTAGAAATCGGAAGGAAACAGGGTGAAACTCCTTGACTGAGCCGCAGCCGTAATCTCAAAGGTAACCCCGCGAGAAAGTCGGAACGCTTCCGGAGGAATCGAAAAACGATTCCCAAATAAAACACCGAGACTTCGAGCTTAGGTCGCAGGAACTATATTTTCAGCTTTTGCTTTGAGAATCCGTGTTTTATATCAGTTAAAACAGGGATTTTTTGGTAAATGGCGAACGCAATCACGAGAGCAGGAAATAATAAAATAGGAACATGCCCGCATGGCCTGCCGCTCGGTGCTTGCCCGATTTGTAACGGAATGGGCGGAGGCGGCGGCAGTGTAAAACGTGACAGCAAACCCAGAGAAATGTCTTGGAATGAGTGTTATGCCGTCGGCCAGATGCTAAAGGCGCAAAAGCTTGCCAGGCAACAAACCCAACAAATGTTTGCGGCACAGGATATGCGTTTCCACCTTGAAAAACTTCAAACCCAAATCACTGCCCTGAAAATTGCGGCGATGAACAACCTCCCGAGACCTGTGGCAAAGGCGATTGCCGTACTTGCTGATGTAATGCTTACTCCGGCAGTGAGAGTTTTGCAGGCAGTTTCAAATGTTGTTCAAAACCTAACTTCTGCTGTGACAAAGGCGATGGATAATCTTAAGCAAAAAGTTGCAGAGATTATGGATAAATTGACTGCGATGTTTGGCGAGGCCAAAGCTGCTTTCCAAAAGAAAATCGAAGAAAAATTCAAAGACCTTAAAAAGAAAATCTTTAACCTTTTTGGGTTGGCTGAAGCTGACAATGAAGAGGACGAGGAATTACAAAAAATCGAAGAGAAAAAACGTCTTTTCGAACTCAATACTGCGAAAGAGGCGTTGTTTGAACTTTTAGAAAACCCCGATATTTACCCCGAAGACGAAGAATCAGAAAGCGAAGAACTTTAATTATGAGTACCATCAACCCTTATCAGGATATTGAAACAAGACGCCAATATCGAAACAGAACCAATACACAGCAAAAGAACCTTTCAGAAATGAAAGAAGGTATAGTTGTTAATGCTTTAATCAGAGACCCGGGAAAAGAATGCTGTACGGATGATTGCCCAAATATTTCAAATATGTATGACAGTCTCGTTATTCCTGACAAAATGACGAAACCCGACTCGTTCGACAAAAAGGTTTCTGAGCAGATAAAAGAAGGCAAAGAAAAACCGCTTCACCGCTCTTTGATTCCTCTGATGGCCTCGACTGTGGGGATGTTTGCGTTGGTTGCAGGCTCGATGTACGGATTGAGAAAGTTTGCTGATTACAAAAAAGGACTTGAACCTTGGCAGAATTTGCAGGAAATCACAAAGCACGTTTCAGTCAATGATGAACCCCATCTCGCGATGCTTTTGATGATTCGTGACCCGAATTACAGAAATGTTATGGGCGCCTTGGGGGTTTTTGTTTTGAGCGGAATCGGGCTTGTCGGGAAGAATTTTGTTGACGGTGTCAAGGACATTTGGGTCAGAAAAAAACAGGCTGATGTACAAAGAGATTTGCAGGAAAAGCTTATTGCTGTCGAAACGAAAAGTTTTTCAGGCAAAATGCAAATCCTTCGAAATATGCTGACAGAAAAGGCACGAGAACTAGATACGGTTTTACATAAAAATAATGTAGGCAACGAAAACACGACTTTTAAAAAGTTTATTTCTTTTAAAAAGTCTAATAAATCAGAATCTTTCTCCGAGACGCAAAATTTGGAAGACAAGAAAAAAGAAAAGCTTCTCACAGGAGGGATTTTGGCTTTGACGACTGTTTTGATTGGGCTTTTGGCTCGTTTTGCGTTCAAAAACCTCAGAATTACTGCACAAACCTGTGAAGCATCCGGTGAAAGAGTCATCAACAACATCAAAAAAGCCATTGAAAATTCCGAGTCTGCTACAATTCAAGACCTTGAAGCACTGAAAAACACTCTCGTTTCTTTGAATTATGAAAGAAAAGACATTGAAAAACTTTTGAACGGCACAAAGAACATTCCACAGGGGGTTTACAGGGCATTTGACGGAAAAGAGTACGAAAGTTATGCAAAATACGTAATTATGGAGGCCGAAAAACTTACAGACGAAGGTGCGCAGGCGATTGCGGGCAAACCCTCCTCAAAGCCTGTTATATTCTCTTACACAGGGGATTTGTGTTCTCATTTGTACAACATGATTGTTAACCCGAAAAATACGCTTTTAAAAATGGTTTTTGCCGGAATGACTGCCGTTTCAGGGATTGGATATTCCGGAACAAAAACAGTCGAAGCAATGAAAGAGGCGCAAGTTATAAAAGAAAACGCAAATACTGAACTGGATTTACAAAAACGTTTGGTAAGTGTGGAGTTGAAAAACTTTGAAACGAAGAAAAGAAGCGTAATAGAGCCGCTAGTCGATGAGTTCAGAGTTCAGGCTATGCAGGGCAAAGACAAAAATGAACTCAAGACCAGAGCCGAGAATATTTTGTATGAAATCAAAAACGGCCCGCCGTTTGTTTATTCATAGGGGGTTGAGATGAATGTATATCCTGTAGTTTTCAGACAATTCGGAGCGTTTTCGCCGACAAGTCCTGCTGCTGAGAAAAAAACGCAGTCGGATGAAAAATTAGAAAATCTCGTTACTCAAATCGGCCAAAAGACTCAACTTCCCGATGAAAACAGAAATTATGCAATTTTGAATCAAGAGCTTGTTTCAAAAATTGTTGCTCGAAAAGAAGAAGCTGTTCCTTTTGTCACAGATTTCTTGAAAAACACGGAAGATGAAAAACAAGTCACGGAAGGGCTTTACGTTCTTGATAGGATGATTGATGCAGGTGTAAAAGACATTTTTAAAACTTATCCGGTTATTTCAAAATTTAATTACACAGATTCACCAAACATTCAGGTTATGTTGGCGGGAATTTATAGAAAAACACAAGTGCCTGACGCGTTTGGCCCTTTGATGACGATGTTTTTGAAAAATTCGGAAAAACCTACAAAAATCCCTTTCGACCCGAACGAAGAAATCGGGGGTGCAATTTTGGAATATTTGAGGAATAAAACTTCCATTGCTCAATATGGAAAAGCTAACTAATTAAAAAAAACTAGCAAAAAAATATATTTTTGTTTTTTAAGATTGTAAGACAGTCTTAAAAAGGTAATTTAAAATGCAAAATATTTCATTCAAAGGTATTTTTCTCTTTCCCACAATAGAGAAGGTTACCCCTGAAAACAGGAGTAAAGTTGATCAGGGAATGAGGATGGCTGAGCAGTTTTTCCCCAATAATGATGTGTTTCTCGGTGGTACTGATAAAGGAGAGCTGACAATTCATGTTCAAAAAAAGAATCCTCTTCATTACTTGCTTGACCCGAGTGTTGCGCAGGCAATAAATATGCCTGATGAACAGATTTATGCTTATGTCAATGATGCGATTATGATGCAGATGACTCATGATGAACTTTGGGGCGAAAAACCGCCTTATCAAGATGATGTTACAAGCGGGATTGACAAAATGAAACCCAAAGACGTTGTGATGAAACTTCATGATGTGTTAACTGAGTTTAATCAAAAATATCCTGAAACTTTGAACTAGAGTTTTATTTCAAAACAGTTTTTTTCTATTTCCTCAAAAATATCGCTGTGTTGGTGTGAATATATGTAGAAAAATCTGTTTGGCTTTAATTTGTAGTTTGTTTTGAACAGATCGTTCGAAAAAGTGATTAAAAAATTGACGAGGCTGTTTACTTTTTTGTATTCCCGATAATTTTGTTTTGGTGAATAAATCGCGACAAAAGTTGAGAAAAAAGAATTTATTGTGTTTTTTTCTTTAAGAATATCTTTATTTTCCTGAAACATATAATAGTGGAGCCTGAGTCCATGATCGCCCATTATTATTATGTAGGGAGGTTGTTTTGAAGTTTCAAGCAGCTCATCTATCGTTTGTTCAGTTTTTTTATTTATGTACAAAAGGTATTCTAGGCAAGCTTTTTTGTTGATTTTATACTCTCCTGTGGTTGAATCTGACAAAAAATCTTGTTCATTGACTAATTTCCCTTTTTCGTTTCTTAAATATGGAAAATGTGGTGCCAAAATATGAGTTAACACAAATTGCGACTCAACAGAAGACTTATTTGATAAGGCCTTAACTGCTAATTTCCAAAAATCGTCACTTTTCATAAAAGTATAATCAAACGGACTGAAAAGGTTTTCATAAATCGTAAAGCGGAAAAACAAATTCGAAATTCTATATTGCTCAAGAGAGTAAGCATGCACCAAGTCGACTACTTCGTCGATGTAACCGCTGTTGTTTAATTCAAAGGTGCTAAATGTTTTTATAAATTTTGTGTTGTAGCCGTTTGTTTTTGCCTGAAAAAAAAGTTTTGACTTGTTAAGTGACTCTGAAGTTGATTGGAAGTCAAGATTATTTATATAATCAAAGTTTGTAAAAGAGGCGAAAGAACCCACTGTTTTGGGGTAGTTGGAATACATTTTTTCGTAAACATAGAAGCCTTTGCTTTCCAAATAGTCAACAAATTCCTTATTGTCAAAGCCAAATTCTTTTTCTAACACATTTGTTGAAGGGTATGAGTCCAGCACTATTATGTAAACATCCGGAATTGCAGAATCTACTTTTTTTGTTTGTTTTTTAATTGTAACATTATTGATATTAGTCTTTTTAAAGTTTTTAGCAATGTCGAATATATTAAAACAAAGGAGAACTAAAGATATAAAAAATATTATTTTGGAAAGGTTTTTGGGGTCTGTTTTTAGAATAAGCAAAGGTAAAAACGCAAGGCAAAACAAAAATAAATAAATTGATGAAAACACTTCAAACCAATTTGACTGATAAAACAAAAAAATGATAATGCAAACGATTAAAGAACTTTTAACTTTGTCTTTGATTATAAAATTCAATGCAAAAAACATTGAAAAATTAATAGTAATGCCTAATAAAATTGCGATAATTACATATATTGGATTAATTTCTGAAAAATTTTTCGCGTAAATATGCAAAGTGTTGTAAATAGAGAAAACGAAAATCGGCAAAGAATAAAAAATCTTAAACCTCGCATTTTTGAGTTTCAATTTTTCTCCTTTCCATAAGATACAATATACGATGAGAATTTTCGATGCGTTGTGCATTTTTGATTTCATAAAAAGCCGAAAATGCATGTTCAAAGTTTTGTTTTGTATAATCACTGAAAATGTCTTTGCGATTGTTCAAAAGCCTTTTCACCTGAGAGTCTTGCTTTTCGACGAACTCAATAATCAAATGCTCCCCTACGAAAGCGAATGTTTCAGCGATTTTGTTAAAAGGCAGGTTGTTTCCTATTGCGAGATGATGAACCAGTGCGAGTGCCATCACCAGATCTGAGTTTTTGATTCTTTCTAAAAAAGAACTTCTTTCTTCATTTTTCCAGCCGATTCCGGGGGAGGGGGCGCATAAGTCGATTAAAAGAGGATAGATATTGGTTTCGTTTAATTCTTTTGTCGTCAAATAATTCTGTTCAACAGCGTTGTAATCAAAATCAATTGAAAATATTCTCTCTGAAGTGTCTTTGAATATTCTTGAAAACAATCCTTTGTTTGCACCGAAATCGACGACAATTTGGGGATTAATTTGGTCTTTAAATGTTTTTAAAATATCTGTTTTTATGTCGAAATTCTCATTTGTATAATTTGTTTGTTCATAGTAACTCTCCCAAAAAGTGTTTTGCTTTTTGGGCTTTAGGCTTTTTATGAAATTTGTTAAGTTGTCTAAAAGTGCTCCTAATTGGAATTTAGAATATTTCACCTTAACTTTTCTGCGTGTTTGTGAGTACATCTTTTGAAACAGAGAGTGTTGATGAATGTGTAAAAAAAGGTTTAAATCGAAAAATGTTCTTTTCGGAAGCAACTTTGATGCCAAATCCAAATCTATTCCATCTATAAAATTGTTCAAGAGCAACGAAAGTCGAAAATCTTTGTGAGCAATCAATGCCAAAGGAGCAATGAATTGTTTACAAAACTGATTGTAAGCTAACCAAGGAGTATTTTTTTCATAAACTTCAAACGAAGTTGTATCAATAAATATTGGTTTGCCTTTGTGGAATTGCACGTTATAACAATTGGCATCTTTTAACGACATATTGTATCGTAAGGCAATTTTTTGCAGTTCCAGTGTCAACAACGCAGCATCTTTTAATTGTGAAAACGTCCATTCATAGGGGTAAGAAATGAAAACCGGTTCAGGCTTGATAATCCTTGTCCCATTATCAGAAATAGAAATTTCTTCATGTTCTACAAGCAATTGTTTTTTTGTTAATTCATCATACAAGCCGCTGCCCATAAGGATTTCATAGTTCTTGGCATAGGAATATTCAATTTCTCTATAGACCTCATTATTCATCACAAAAACCTGTGCATCTTTGTCTCGGAAAGAAGACAGGTGATTTTTTTTATTCATTGTCATCTTTTTTGAAGAATCCCAGAATTTTTTGGCTGTATAAACTTATGGCATAGCCCAGCCCGAAAACAGTTGCTATTATTGCCTGAATGAACATGCTTCCAACGCTAGGCTCCAGATAGGCTTTGGCTTCTTGTTGTGAGGTCATGAATAAAAAAACAAATAACACTGATAAATTTAATACTTTTTTTAACTTCATTACTATACCCTATAGAACATTGCTGTTAATAACAATGTTGATTATAGTACATTGATGTTACTTTGGCAAGTGGGTATGTAATATTTGTTGTTGTTTATTGCACAACATTAATAGTCTATTCTTAATGAAATGGTAACAGATATGTCTGATTCTTGTATTAGCAAAAAACTTATTGGTTTAAAAATTAAACAACAACGAAAAAGGTTGGGTTTGACCCAGTTTCAGCTTGCTGAGTTGGTTGGGCTTCATGAAAAACAAATTTCACGGATTGAATCAGGATTGAATTATCCTACATTTGAAAACTTTGTTAATATAACAAAGTCTTTGAGTCTTAATATGAGTGATTTTGAAGTTAATGATACTTTGGCAAAAAGCCTTGTTTATAATGATTTGTACTATTTGATAAACTCTGCAAATGAACGTGAGTTGAAGCTTTATCTTGATGTTTTATCATCAGTGAAAAAGAATCTTTCTGATTTTGAAAAGCCTTGAACTTGTGTTCAAGGCTTTTGTCTTTATTTTATAAACTTTTATGCTTTTCCACAATCTGCGCGGCAAGTTCGTCGATTTTCGCGAAATCTTCTTCTCTCGGTTGACCTTTAACGACAACATAATCAAGTTTTTCAGGTTTTATGATTGTGAACATGTTTTCGATTATGCCTGTAAGGTTGCCACCCCAGCCATAAGAACCGATGATTGAATAATATCTGAGTTTCGGTCTCAATGCGTTAACCAGATATGCGGCTGTAACTGCAGAAGGGTGAGGGCCAGCAAGCACCATTGATGAACCGAGAACAACAGTTGCACAATCGACAAGTTCCATTGACAATGCACCTTCGTCACAGTGAACGAGTTCGAAAAGTTTTACATCGACTCCTGCGGCAGTCAATTTTTCGGTCAATCTATCTACGAGCATTGTTGTGCTTTCGTACATAGAAACATAAGGAATTACGACCTTGTTTTCGACTCTGTCAGATGTCCAATTTTCATAAAGTCCCAAAATCCACTCAGGTTTGTCATAAACCGGTCCATGGCTTGGAAGAATAATTTCGACATCCATTGATTTGACTTTTTCTGTATATTTTTTTGCAAAGTTCCTAAACGGCATGATGATTTCAGCATAATATCTTTTCGCCGCTTCAACAAGGTCTTCCGTGTAGTCTGCGAAAAGTTCATGTTTTGTGTAATGCGCACCTAAAAAGTCGCATGTGAAAAGCATTTTGTCTTCTTTCAAATAAGTAAACATCGTGTCAGGCCAGTGAACAAAAGGCGCGATGATGAATTGGAGTGTTTTGTCTCCGAGAGAAAGTTCTTCACCGTCTTTGATTACGATGAACTTGTCTTCATCAACATGAAGCAAACTCATAATATTCTCTTTTACCTTTTCGTTTGTTACAACTTTCGCCTCCGGGAACATTTCCAAAAGCATAGGAACGCCCCCCGAGTGATCCTGTTCAGCGTGGTTTGAAACGATATAATCGACGTGAGTGATGTTGTTTTCTTCCAGTCTGGCTTTATATTCGTCGAGTTTTTTCGGGTAATCCGTATCAACGATAGCGGTTTTTTCGCTTCCTTTAATCAAATACGAGTTGTAAGTCGTACCTTGAGGAAGCGGCACAAGCTGGTCAAAAAGTTTTCTGTTGACATCTTTTGAGCCGATGTAGAATACATTATTCTTTATAGGTCTGATTTTTAAGTCCATTGCAGTTCTCCTTAATCTGTCTAAGGGGATTTCACTGCCAAAAACCCTTTTATTTATACCGAATCGGAGGATCTTGTGAATTCGTCTTTTCCGACTCCGCACAAGGGGCAAATCCAATCCGCAGGCAATTCTTCAAAAGGGACGTTTCCGTGTTCTTTCGGGTCATAAATATATCCGCATACTAAACAAACGTAGTTATCCATTTTTTGCTCCTTTAAAAAAATTTACCTGAGCAGTATAAATTATTATGCAATAAAAATAAATTGCCGTACAGGGGGAAATTAATGTTTGTAAATTATCCCTAAAATGCACCCTTTGTGTATTCGGAATCTTTTTTCAATTCTTTGATTCTTCCTCTCAAATCAACAACTGTTTCTATGTTGTCTGAAGGGTTGTAATAGATTTTTGTGTTCTTTTCTATGGGAATATTTCGGGTTTGTTGGTTTTTTAATTCTGTAAGGTGTTTTTGAGAAGGAGTATCAAGAGTTTTGGGGTTTAAGCCTCCTGCAAAACATTTCATTTCAGACTTGTGATGTTTTAGTCCCACACCCAATGCTCCCAAGAGAAGGCTTGAATCATAGGGCTCTTCAATGATGTGAAAAAGAGGCGAGATTGTTTGTATCCCGAATTTTTTAGCTTCTTTTTGCATTGTGCCTATCTGCACTTTTGTCTGCTCCATCCAATTCTGGTTTTGTTGGTTAACGGTATAACCCATTAATACAGGCTGTTTCTTGCTTAAAATTCCGTTTAAAATGTTATTTAAAAACGGAGTTTTTTTGTTTAAAAGATAACTCCAAATTTCTTTTTCCATTACTATCTTACAGCTTGAACACACGGAGGGCGCCCCTAATGATTGAGCCTCTTCTTCTGCATTATCAAGCACATATTTTTTTGTGTTTTCTGACGCATCAATAAAAATATTCTCTATCTTAGGCTTTTTATTTGTGCCTTTTGAGAAAAGCTCCTTGATGTATTCTGATTGGTTCAATACATTTTGCTGCTGTTCAGACATTCCGTTCAATACTGTTACAAGCTTGTATTCTTTGTCAGGAAAAAATGCCAATGAAACACTCAAAAGACATGTGGAGTCTCTTCCGCCTGAAAACGGTATAATTATCTCATCAGTATTTTTGTAAATTTCTTTTAAAGACAAATAGGTTTTTGTCAAAAGTATATCGGCACGCTCTTTTAAAAAATCCTTGTTATTGAGATATTCCATAGACCACAGGGTCTCATCTTCATCTATCCAATTCTTTTTAAAAACATTAATTTTAAAGTCTTCTGAATTTATATATTCACAGACTTGATTTAGAGCCTCGTCTCTCTGTGTTTTAACATTTTGCGGCAGGAGTTTTTTTACATTTTCTCCGTATCGGGTTTGCAGCTTCAAGTCTTCGACATAATCAGACAAATACATTCCCCCAAAGCTTTGTCTTTGAGGAGCAAGGGTGAAGTTGTAATGTCTTGAAGAGTTGTTTGTAGAAACTTTCATACAGGCTTAAAAGCCGTAAATATATATTTTTGCTATTTTGGTCTGTTAAAATGTATAATATCATTATGGAAAACTTAACCACCAACAAAACTTCAGTACCTGCCGTCAAAAAATATGTCCTGAAAAAACAAGATACAAAGGCACAGTACAAAATCGACTACGAAAAAGAACTCAACCCCGCACAACTCGATGCGGTGAAATGTCAGGAAGGTTCGGTTTTGGTAATTGCGGGTGCAGGCTCGGGAAAAACGAAAACTCTCACCTACCGCGTTGCAAGGCTGATTGAAAGCGGGGTCAGCCCTGAAAACATCCTTCTTTTGACGTTTACGAAAAAAGCAGCGGATGAAATGCTCAACCGTGCAGTCATGATTCTTGACTCACGCTGTGAAAAGGTCGCAGGCGGGACTTTTCACTCTTTTTCAAACAATGTTTTGAGAAAATATTCTTCTCTGATTGAACTGCGAAACAACTTCACAATCATCGACCGTGCAGATGCCGAGGACGTTGTGAACCATATCCGAACTCAGGTTGTCGAAAAACAAGAGAAGCGTTTTCCGAGAAAAAACACGATTCTTGAAATCTATTCAAAAGCAATAAACAAAAACATGACAGCCGAAGAGGTTATCGAATCTGAGTTTAACCAGTTTTCGCATTGTGTTGAAAAAATTAACGAAATCTCTAAGCAATATGTCGCTTACAAGCGTGCCAACAGTCTTTTGGATTATGATGACCTACTTTTATATTTGAGGACGCTTTTGCAGTCTAACGAGGAAATCCGAAAAAAACTTTCGAATCTTTACAAATATATCCTCATTGACGAGTACCAAGATACAAACGCTTTGCAGGCGGACATAATAAGGCTTTTGGCATCGGAACACAACAACGTTATGGCTGTCGGTGATGATTCACAAAGCATTTATTCTTTCAGAGGGGCAAATTTTAGAAATATACTCGATTTTCCTGCGATTTTTCCGAACACGAAAATCATAAAACTTGAACAAAATTACCGCTCGTCGCAGAACATCCTTGCGCTGACGAACAAAATCATCGACAAAGCAAAGGAAAAATACACAAAAAACCTTTTCTCGAACATCGAACATCCTGAAAAGCCTGCTCTGATTTGCACAAACGACATGCAAACCGAGGCTGAGTTTGTGGCTCAAAGGGTGCTTGAGCTTCAAGAAGACGACATTTCTTTAAACGATATCGCGGTGCTTTGCCGCAGTGCAAGAATGACTTACAACCTTGAAATTGAACTTGCGAAACGAGCAATCCCCTACAAAAAGTTTGGCGGGCTGAAGTTTATCGAAACAGCCCACGTCAAAGACGTAATCGCCCACTTACGCGTGGTTTTGAACCCAAATGATATAATCAGCTTAAACAGAATTCTGCTGCTTTTAAGCGGAGTCGGAAGCCAGACTGCGATGAGGCTTTTGCCGATGGTTACGGCTGAAAAAGTGGATTGTGACAAGCTTATGTTGCCGGCCAAAAGTTCGGGCGGGATAAAAAAACTCTTCACGACTGTTGAAAAACAGCGCGCTTTAATCACGCGGCCGTCAGAGATTGTCGAAAACATTCTTGCCTACTACGAGCCGATTTTAATTGACAAATACGATGATTACACCAAGCGCCTCAAGGATTTGGAACATTTCAGATACCTTTCTTCTCAGTACACGAATCTGGAAGATTTCATAAGCGATCTTGCGCTGGAGCCGCCTGATTCTTCTGTCTCAGAGGTCGAAGATGGTGCTTACAAGGACGAAACTCTCACCCTTTCAACGATTCACAGCGCAAAAGGGCTAGAGTGGAAGGCTGTTTTCATTATCGGTGCGGTTGACGGACGGTTTCCATCGGTTTATTCTTTTAATTCGGAAGAGGAATTAGACGAAGAGCTTCGCCTGATGTACGTTGCGGCTACGCGCGCAAAAACTTATCTTTATTTGACCTACCCGATTGATATGTTTGATTACTCAACAGGCATGGTGCTTTCTAAGCCTTCAAGGTTCTTAGACGGGATTGAAGAGGATACGCTTGAGCGATGGATTCTTGAGACGGAATAATTATTCAAGACCGCCAAGGTCTAAGTCAAAATTGAAAAGCTCTGATGGTGAAATCTCTAAAGCAGAGGATAATTTTAAAATAGTTGAAAGTTTCAAGTCTACTTTAGCATTTTTCAAATCTGTCACAACACCTTTTGTTAAACCTGCTGAATAAACAAGTTTTTCCCAAGAAAGACCTTTTTGATCCTTTAGTTCTTTCAATCTATTACAAAATGATTCTTTATAATTCATATTAGGTATGCCAAAGTGTACCTAATTATCCTAAAGAAATACTCTGCTTATGTAGTATGCTACGGCATACCTTTGTTATATAATTTAAAAAGTTAAAACAATAAAGAATATTTGAAATGAAAAAGAATTCTAAAAAATACAAAGAAAAAACACCCGAAGAATTAATCAAATACATTGAAGAAGCGCTTGATTTAAGGCAATCCATCCTGTGGGGCGACCGAATGTACGGTGACAAATTAAAATATATGTTTGTTGATGTTTTTAAACATCTCGAAAAAAGATTAGATGAAATAAATAAAAAGCTGGATAAAATAGCCGAATAATACCTTTACTCCGCCCGAACCATGGCGTATAATAACCCCATACATATTTTAAAGAGGGTTATTTATGACTAAATTAGATATTTCCGTTGCTAAAGGACTCTTGGAGCAAACTCCAGCAAACGTCCTCGTGGTCAACCTTTTTGAGGGAGTAAAAATCCCCGCAGGCGCGACAGGTGCGATTGATATTGCATTGGGTAATTTGATTACAGACTTTGTCATTGCAAAAGAAGGTTTTGACGGAAAATTCGGTTCAATGTATGTTCTTCCTACCCACGGAAAAATCTTTGCCGAGAAAGTCCTTGTCGTTGGATTGGGCAAGAATAAAGACCTTACGCTGAATCGTTTGAGAGAATTGTCTGCAAAAATTGTCCAAAAATGTATGTCGATGAATAATTCCAAAAAAGTCATTTCCGTCCTCCACGGTGCGGGTATCGGCGGTTTTGATCCCCAGCAATCGGCGCAGATGATTGCAGAAGGTTCTATAATCGGAGCGTATTCTTTTGATAAATACAAAACAGAAAAAAGCGGAAAAAAGGTTGAAGAACTCGTAATTGTTGATATGGTTGAGGAAAACTGTAAAAAAGCCAAGGTCGGATTAAAAAAAGGCAAGGTGATTGCTACTGCGGTGAATTTCACAAGAGATCTCTCAAACGAGCAACCTCAGTTCGCTACTCCTCAAAAACTCGCAGACATCGCGCAATCCTTCAAGGACATTGATGTAAGGGTTTATGAAAAAGAAGAAGTCGAGAAAATGGGGATGGGCGCTTTCCTTGCTGTAGCGAAAGGAAGCTGTCAGCCTCCGAAATTTATCCACATGAGATATAAAAACCCTGCACCGAAAAATGTGGCGCTTTCCAGCAGAAAAATTGCAATCATCGGTAAAGGAATTTGTTTTGATTCAGGTGGTTTGGACTTGAAACCTCCATCATCAATGCTCAATATGAAAGACGATATGTCAGGTGCGGCAGCAGTTTTAGGTGTGATGAGTGTGATAAAAGATTTAAAGCCAAGCTGCGAAGTGCACGCTCTTATTGCGGCTTGTGAAAATATGCCCGGTTCTCGCGCTTACAAGCCCGGAGACATTTTGACCGCTAAAAACGGAAAAACTATCGAAGTCGATAACACAGATGCCGAAGGCCGTTTGACCCTTGCTGATGCGCTTTGCTACGCTTGTGAACTTGGGGTTGATGAGGTAATTGATATTGCAACGTTGACAGGTGCTTGTGTGGTGGCATTGGGAAGTGCGGCGGCAGGGATTATGGGTAATCATCAATCTATGATTGATAAACTCATAAAATGTGCAAACGCAGGCGGCGAGAAAATGTGGCAAATGCCGATGTTCGAAGAATATCGTGATTCTTTGAAAAGTGATGTTGCCGATATGAAAAACACAGGTTCAAGAATGGGCGGCGCTCAAATTGCGGGGATTTTCCTTCAAAACTTCGTAAAAAAAGTTCACTGGTCACACATTGACATCGCGGGGACGGCTTTCCTCGACAAGCCGCAGAATGAGTTCCCGAAAGGGGCCACGGGTGCGGGTGTGAGAACGCTTATAAATTATATTATGTCATAACAAAGAAAAACCGCTTTCGACTTGAAAGCGGTTTTTTTATTTAAATTTATTTCTTACTGAGCTTTTGCTGCAGCTTTGTCAGCTTTGTTCGCTTTAGCATGGTTGATTGCTTTATTCACTAACGCACCGATACCAAGGCCGATGAGAGTCCAAGTTAAAGTGTTAGCAATGTGACCTGCTTTTATCATACTCTTTAATTTTTTTGTTGCTTGAGCTTTTGTTTTTCCTGCTTCCATCAATATATTTCTGATATCTGCCAACGCAGGCATTATAGCTTTTTTAAAGCCGGAATTTTTTTTCATCAGGCTGCCGAACTTGTATGCACCATATACACCTGTGCCTGCACCTGCAACTGTACCTGCGATTGTGCCGACGTGAGATTTTTTGTATTCGTTACCTTTTTGGGTTTTTGCGCCGAATGAAACATTGGATATTGACTGAATAGACATTAGATTCTCCTTACTTTGTTATGAGTAATCATGCAAAATCCCGTGAATAATTTTTTTTGCGCATGTTTTTCAAAGCTTTACAATTATTAACATTCTTTCTCGATATTGCCCGGCAAAGATTTTACAAAATATGAAAGAACGAACGGAATGAATGAAATTATCAAAAGTGTATGGACAATTCCGATATGCTCTGCAACAAAGCCGATAACAGGAAGCATTACTCCGACTGCACCCCAGCCGAACCCGCCGATGAATCCCGAAATCATCCCTTTATATTGAGGCATTGTCTTTTGGGCAAGAACCATATTTATCGAGACAGAAAGCATCGACACAAAACCTGTCAGGATGAATAAAATAAAAGACAGAATCGGCAAGGTTTTTATCAAGCTTACGAATGTCAAAGTCAACGCAAACGGTACAATTAAAGAGATATAAAAAACTTTTTTGTAGCCTATGATTTTTTCAAGTTTACTGCTTAAATAAGTCCCCAAAGCCCCGACTGTCAGGAAAAGAAAAACAGCGATTCCGATTTGGAAAGCATTGAAGCCCAAGTCTTTCCAGTAAAAAGGTAAAAGAAGGCTGAAACTCGCAACGACGAGTGATTTCAAGACCGAAATCATTATCAAAACATTTACTGTTTTGTTTTTCAAAATATCTGTAATTGTTGTTTTGAAGGAGTTTTTATTTTTAACAAAGTTTACGACGTTGATTTTTGGCACACAAACAAAAACCAAAAATGCAAAAATTATTCCCCAAGCCGAAGCGAATGCCAATCGTTCAAGGCCGAAAAACTGTGTAATAGAAGATGAAATTATCGGGCCTACCGAGTTTCCGATTGCACCTGCTGCGATAAAAAGGCTCATGTTTTTTGCGAGATTTTCACCGCTGTATCGTACAACGAAACCCGTTGCCTGGGGGTGGAAAAAGCTTATTCCGACTCCGCCGACAATCAGGCAGAGAGCCAGTTGCCAGAAGTTTTGGACGACTCCGACCATCGGCATAAATATTGATGCGAATAGTATTCCCCAAAAAATGAAGAATCTTTTTTGGCATTTGTCTGCAAAAAAGCCGAATATCGGTTGAAGAAGTGACGAAAACAAATGCGAAATGCTGAATGCCAAGGTTGCAAAAGCTAGGCTTATGCCGATTTTTGCGGCAATAAAAGGCATTATCGGGCTTAAAAAACCTGCATAACTGTCTGCAAAGAAGTGTCCGAAAGTCAGCCATTTTACTGCTTTTTTGTTTTCTGTTTGGATTTGTTCCGTCATTTTTCCTGATTTCTAGTGTTTAAAGTGTCTTACGCCTGTGTTTATCATTACCATTTCGTATTTGTCGGTTGCAGAGATGACTTCGTTGTCTTTTATGCTGCCGCCGGGTTGTATTATTCCTGCGATTCTGCATTGTGCCGCGGCTTGGACGTTGTCGATAGCGGGGAAGAATCCGTCAGAAGCCACAACAGCATCTTTCGCTCCGTCGCAGGCTTTGTTTAAGGCGATTTCCATTGCGTCGATTCGACTTGTTTGGCCGCCTGAAACCGCAAGGGTTTTGAAGTCTTTTGCAATGACGATTGCGTTTGATTTTACGTGTTTGCAAACTTTCCACGCAAAAATCATGTCTTCAACCATTTCTGCGGAAGGTTTTTTCTTTGTGACGACCTGAAAAGTGTCTTTGTCGAGTTCTTTGTTGTCGGTTTCTTGAACAAGTGTGCCGAAAGGAGTAATTCGAACCTCCTTCTGCACAAGCGTTTTATACTCTTTTAAAGTTGTAATAAGTTTTATGATTCGCAAATTCTTTTTTGTTTTAAGAATTTCGACCGCTTCAGGAGTAAAATCAGGTGCGACAATCACTTCAAGGAAAACAGAAGACGCATGTTTTGCGATTTCTTTGTCAACTGTTTGCGAGAAAGCGAAGATTCCGCCAAAAGCGCTAATCGGGTCCGCGTCAAAAGCCTTCATATAGGCTTCGTTAAGGGTTTTTCCGAGTGCGACTCCGCATGGGGTTGTATGTTTGACAATCGCACAGCAGTTAACGTCGTAAAACTCGCTCACAACGTTCAAAGCGGCTGTCATGTCGATTATGTTGTTGTAAGAAAGTTCTTTTCCGTTAAGGAATTCGTATTTTGCGTTTCCGTCTTGTTCGATTAATGACGCTTTTTGGTGGGGATTTTCGCCATATCTCAAATTTCCTTCTCCGCTGAATAATTCAAGAGAGATTATCCTGTCGTAATTTGATGTGACGCCAAAAGCCGTCAAAGCTAGTTTTGTACGGAGTTCTTCGGTTGTTTTTCCACTGTTTTCTTCGAGGTTTTTTAGGATTTCATCGTACTGAGAAGGAGACGAAACGACGGTTACGTTTTTGTTGTTTTTTGCAGCTGCACGAAGGAGCGCAACCCCGCCGATGTCTATGTTTTCAATCAATGTTTGTTCATCGTGGTTTTGTGCTGCCACTTTTTCAAACGGGTAAAGGTTTACGACAACCATTTCGAATGCTTTGATGTTTTTTTCTGCAATTTCTTTTGCTTCTTTTTCGTTTTCAGTGTCGGCAAGAATTCCACCGAAAATGGATGGGTGAAGAGTTTTGACTTTTCCTGAGAGCATTTCTTCGACGCCTGTGACTTGGCTTACTTCGGTGGTTTTGATTCCGTTTTCGTTCAGCAGTTTTGAAGTTGCGCCGGTGGAGACTATTTCGCATCCGAATTTGTCTTGCAACTGTTTGGAAAATTCTACGATACCTGTTTTGTCAAAGACACTTATTAATGCTCTTTTCATTTTATCCTCGCCTTTTTTAATGTATGGTTTTAAATTTAACACAAAAGCACCGGGGTGTCAGACTATTCAATTGAACGTCTAAATGCTATAATTTATTGCATGAAAAAGAAAATTTTATATGTATGCTTTTTGTTTTTATTATTTCAAGTTCCGGCTTATTCTTCTTATCTTTATTATGGCCGTAATCGTTTTGCTGCCGAGCATATCAATTTACTTGTGACTTTATCGTTGATCGGATTTGTAATTTATGTTTTAAGCAGGTTTGATTATGGTGGTTTAAAAGATAAGTTGATTGATTTTTTGTTT
>CAZIVG010000010.1:0-17380 GCA_964542595.1 uncultured Muribaculaceae bacterium
CCTCTGCTATTTGAGGAGGTCCCATTTTTGCAAACCTTGAAAGCGATGAGATATTAACGGCAATATCACCAAAATCTTCATTTTTCGGAATTTCCGTTTTCAAAGAAAACTCATCATTTTCTTTCATCTGACCGAGAGCACCAACTTTTAGTGCTGATTTTACGGCATCTTGCGCCACATCAAGAACATATTGTTTTAGCATAATTCACCTTCAAAACATACTTCTAGGTTTATTATAACTAAAACATGGCTAATTGTTTGTGGATGTCGATAAAAACTGCTTCTTCATTGTGTAACAATAAAAATTGTCCACATTTTCGATACAACCATCCAAAACCTGCATCAACCTTATCAAATCTCTTTGTATCTTCAAATGCGCTTCGATTCTATGACAAAGCGTGTCTTCGCTTTGTTCTTGCCCGTTATATAATTCTTCGTTGTCTCTGCTCATAGAAAAATAATCCCTGATATCTTACAAGAAGGCTATCGACACAAGGAATCAAAAACTTTATCAAAAAAGAAAGAGTGTAAAGTAATCTTTACACTCTTTGCTTGTTATAATTAAAATCTGCCTATTGTGCGGATCTCAGGTGGTAGTTGAAATCGGGATGGATTGACTCCAACCAAGTAAGGATATTTTCTTCCGGCATTTTTTCAACTACCCCGTTTTTCGAAATCTTTGTCACACTCGTTGGAACAAAGATGCCTGTTACATTGTACTTTGAAAGTTCAGCATTTGTTTTTTGAAGTGCAAATTTATCTAGCTTATAAACATCACCATTTAGCATTTCGAGCTTGCCTTCAACAGATGTGTCCCTAGCCCCATAGGGTTTCGAAGATGTATATCTTTTGATGCCGGATGATTTTGGGAATGTGATTTTTCTTTTGTATAATTCAAGACCCGTTTTGGAATCTTTTATCGTTTCACTGTAATATCTGTGCCCGGAAGGGAAAATAGCCTCAATGTCTTTCGGCCAGTGTGTGACCGTGTCGTTTTTGATGAAATTTCTAGAAAAGCTCACAGTTCCTTCAGGAGAGGGATGACCGGACGGGTGTTTAGTCAGTTCAATCGATCTGTATTCACTTGGAGTACTATATCCCCCCGGTAAATATTTATATTCTCGTTCAACTTTTCCATCGACAAATATACGGTCAATGACAGAACCATCCGACATTTTTTGTTGTGTTTTTATTTCAAAAAAACCATTACAATTTTCTTTAGACAAAACTTGAGGTTCAGAAATTGCCACCGCTTTTTCGGGCTTAACTTTTTTTGCATTAATTGCTTTTGCTGAAACCAGTTTTCCGTCTTTGTATTCAATTAGCTTGTCACCATTAACATCGGTAAATGTTTTCACAGGTTTGCCTGTTGAAGGATCATAAACAGTTTTTCGGTATGAACCATCTAAAGTAGTGGCTTCAACGCGCACGGTTTTTCCGGCCGGAGTGACTTCTTTTACCATAACGGCGCCATTTTTATTCACTTTTCTGATTTCAGTGTTTCCGTTATCCAGTGTTTTCGCATGGGACTTAACAGCCTTTGCTTTAGCCAGCTTTTCATTTACTGTTGCAACGGTTTTTTCTGCCTTTTCATTAGCTGATGCGATAGTTTTTTCAGCATCTTTTTTCACGGATAAAACCAGTTGGTCATTTTTTGAAGTCAATTCTGCAATCTCTTGCGCAGATTTGTTTTTGAATTGTTGAAGTTCTTGAGCAACTTTACCTAAAGCTTCTTCGCCAAGAATGACAGCATCATTTATCCCCTTTTTTATCGCAGCATGGGCACTTTCAGCAGAAACACCTCCTAAAGTTTTCTTTTGTAACGATTTTATAGCTTCTTCTGCTATATTTGCTGTTTTTTTAATGTCGAATCCCATACTTTTTTCCTTTAAATTAATAAATTTCATAGTTCACAAAACATGAAAATACTTTTATTTGCTTTTTATCAAAAAAATTGTAAAGAAATATTAAAATTTGAAATAAAAAAGTTATAAAAAATTCACACAGGGAATTTATACAATATGAGGAACAAAAAAAGTTTTTAAATTCTCTCTCTAATTCCTCTCTCTAATATGTGGTAAAGTTTAACCGGCGTCAGTCGGTTTTTTTTTGCTCTTTTGTTTTAAAACTACATGCCAGCGATCACAGCATCTGTAAATTCTGACGTAGAAGAGTTTCCGCCAAGGTCAGTAGTCAAAACTTTCCCCTCTTTAATAACCTTATACAAAGAATTCTCAATCATTTTCGCGGCGTCGTTTTCACCGATATGTTTAAGCATATTCACAGCACAAATCAGAAGGGCTGTCGGATTCGCCTTGTTTTGTCCTTTAATATCAGGAGCAGAACCGTGAACCGGCTCAAATACCGCACAATCCAAACCGATATTCGCACCTTGAGCGACCCCAAGTCCCCCAATCAGCCCGGCAGTAAGATCTGAAACAATGTCTCCGTAGAGATTCGGCAGAACCAGCACATCAAATTTTTGTGGATTTTGAACGAGCTGCATACAAAGGTTGTCAACGAGGATTTCTTTGTATTCAATTTGAGGAAAAGACTTTGCAACGTTTTGTGTACACTCTAGAAAAAGCCCGTCAGAAAACTTGCAAATATTCGCTTTCGTTACCGCCCAAACTGTTTTTCGTTCGTTTTGTACAGCATACTCAAACGCATAACGAGCAATTCTTTCCGAAGCTTTTCTTGTAATAATTTTAATGGATTCGGCAGTATCTTCATCGACTCTTCTCTCGATTCCTGCATACAAATCTTCTGTATTTTCTCTTACAACAACCAAATCAACTCCGTCGAAAGGCGTTTTTATCCCGCTTATGTTTTTGCAAGGGCGAAGATTCGCATAAAGGTCAAGTTCCTTTCTCAAAGCTACATTGACGCTTCGAAACCCTTTTCCGATAGGCGTTGTTACAGGTGCCTTCAGAGCAACCTTGTTTTTCTTAATCGAATCAATAACCCTTTGAGGAAGCGGTGTTCCTTCTGCCAGGGCAACATCAGCACCCGCACTTTGAATATCCCAGTCGATTTGAACTCCTGCAGCATCGATAATTTTCATCACTGCTTCGGAAATTTCAGGTCCGATACCATCCCCGGGGATTAGTGTTATTGTTCTCATGAATAGGTTCTCCTTAAAAAATCAGCCAAAAGATCAACTGCCTTTTTGGCAAACAAATATTTTATCAAAAATCTGGGATATTCGGGGTTCGCATTGTACTTAAAGACTTCTATTTTGCCTTGCTTTCCGACACCGATATACACAAGCCCCACCGGTTTTTCAGAATTGCCGCCTGTCGGCCCCGCAATCCCTGTTGTTGCAATCGCAAAATCACACTCCGTATCGTCCAAAAGTCCGCGCACCATTTCTTGAACAGTTTCACTGCTCACTGCACCGTATTTTTGGAGAGTTTCTTGTTTTACGTTCAAATATTTAGTTTTTGCTTCGTTTGCATAAGTTATAAAATTCGCTTTTGTGTATGAAGAACTTCCGGAAACATCTGTCATCAAAGAACTCAAAAGCCCACCGGTACAAGACTCTGCGATAGAGAGACAGACATTCCTTTCTCTAAGAATTCTACCCGCTTCATTCTGTTGTTTTGTATTTAAAGCGAGTTTTATAAACTTAAAAAAGTGAAAAGGATTCAACATTGCGACGCTCGAATCTAATGCAAAGGAATATCAATCGGTTTTGTGAGCATAACGCTGATTGTCTTACCTTGAGGCAAGGTTACTTCGTTGCCTTTTTTGAACAAATCAACAACATCTTTACCGACGTAATATGCACCGCCGCCAACGACTCCACCGAAAGCCCCAACCGGAACGCAAAGGTATTGAAGGTTGTCGCCTGTGCCTTTGCCCCATTCAATAGTATTTTTTACAATAGATTTTGTTTTGTCCCAGTTTCTTTTAATTGCATAGCCATAGTTTCCGTTTTGATAAATTCCGCCATCGAGAGTTATTTCATCATAGTTGTAAAGCCCTGCAGTTATTGGGATTTGTCTGCCTGTGGGGGTCACAACGTGGTCAAAACTCAAGAACAAAATTGCACTTCTTGAAAGTCTTTTTGACGGAGTAATTTTGCTGATTGTTCCACGAATTAAAGATCCCGCAGGGAGAGCAATTTGGCCGTCAACGACTTTGTCCTCTTTGAGCATTGCAGAGAATTCGTCCCCGACATTACCCAATTTTGTTGAGACAGGATCCACAAATTCGAGACACAAGGTCGTGCCCGCCGGAATGCTGATTGCTCTGATGTCAGCTTTTATTGTTTTATTGTTCAACGCAGCCTGAGCGCCTGAATGGAATCCCATCGCAAGACCTGCCAACAAAAGTCCGAGTGTAATATATTTTTTCATAAACCTGCCTTCTCTTCTGTAATATCATTTTATATATTTATTCTAATGATTTTGAAGGCAAAGTGCAAATGTTAAACTAGATAACAATTTCTTCATAAAGAGTCGGAGCCTCTTGCACAGAAACATTTCCGGTCGGAATTTTCAAGACTCTGACACTTACATTTTTGTTAAAATGTTCAATAGTAATTACATCACCCTCTTTTAGCTGTTTTGAAGGCTTTGCTGGATTGTCGTTTACAAAAACACGCCCCTGATCAGAAACGTCGTTTGCGACGGTTCTGCGTTTTATTAATCTGGATACTTTTAAAAATTTGTCGAGTCTCATGTTACTTATGTTACTAAAAATACACAATTTGTAAAACCTATATTTATAATATAATTCAAGTAGTTCTGTTAATTTATTTAACAAAAACCACATGGCGGAGGCAAAAAATTCTGTTTAGGAGTTTTCTGTAATCAGAAACAGAAAAATTGAGATTTTTATGACAACAATCGTTACACCTGTTCAATATACACCTTCACATAACGTGCATAACGGAGCATCTATAAAGTTTAAGGACAAGCACTTAAAAAGTTTCTTCAAAAACGACGACGAAGGAAAAGTCAAAAGAGCAGCCTTAGGCGGGAGCGTAATCGGAACAGGGATTTATCTTTTCGCGATGGCAAAAGGTCTCAAAAAAGGTTCTTTTAAAGCATCTGATATGCTGAAAGTGGATTTTGACAGCACACTAAGAGCTATCAGTCTCGCAACATCTGCAATGCTGGGCGGGCTGGCAGGCGGCTTGATTGCTGACAAAAAAGAAAATCAAAAACCAAAGTTGAAAGAAGCGATTCACCAATTCTTCGGAAACATCGTCACCCCAATTACGGTTGTTGGCATCGCGACAAACCAGATTAAGAAAAAAGGGTTCTCCAAAACAAAAGCTGCTCTCTTGGGCGGTGCGGCAGCGGTCCTTGGCGTCGCTGGCGGAGTAACAGGCGGAAACCTTATTGCATCAAAAATCAACGAAAAGATTTTCAAAGAAAACGACGACAGAAAAGTCGGGATAAAAGACTTCGGGATCCACATCGACGACTTGCTGACCGTTGCAGCGATGTCTGACCTCGGAGATGCAGTAAAAAGCTTCACATCAAAAGCACTTCCATTAGTATTCCTGTTCTGCGGATATGAAGCAGGGACAAAAAAAGCCGGAGAAAACCACGACAAAAAACCGACTGAAAACACAAAACAACCTCCTGCTCAAAAGTAGTCAGAAAAAATTATTTTTTGTGTTATTATCGTCGTATGAAAAAATTACTTCTATTATTTTCAATGTTTTTTATTGCAGGGTTGAGCGTTGATGCCAAAACCATAAACTTTGCGGTCGCGTCTGATATTCACTACAGCGTGATTCAAAAATCAGACTCAGCCAGAGACATTTCAAATGCCCCCAAAGCATTACAGGGATTTGTTGACAGAGTCAACGAGAACAATTATGCTTTTGTAATTTTTTTGGGTGACAGCATTGACAAATCCAACGTAAAAAACCTCAACGGATTTTTGAAAGTTATAAAAGGAATCAAAAGAACCCCCTACTATCTGGTTTTGGGGAATCACGATGTACACAAAATTTCAGGAATCACAAAACAAGATTTTCTTGATATTGTTTCGAAAAGCAACAAACACCAGAAAAAAGCAAAGGCTTCATATACTTTTTGTCCAACACCAGAAGTTGTTGTGATTGTTTTGGATTGCGTTTCATCAGGAATGCCAAGTTCTCACGGAGTGTTCAACCAACAGACGCTTCAATGGCTAGATGAAACATTGACGAAAAACAAAAACAAAAAAGTCGTGATATTCCAGCACGTTCCTTATGTTGAGCCTTATTTGAATCCGACACACGAAATCCTTGAAAAAAACGAATACAAAGCCGTAATCAGCAGGCATGATAATATTTTTATGATCATGTCGGGACACTACCACAAAGAGGGTATTTTCATTGACAATAAAGGAATTTACCACGTTTCAGCACCGGCTCTTTATCAAGATCCTTATTATTATGACGAAGTAAAAATTGAGTATGATAAATTACCTTTTCAAAAAGCTAAAAATTTCAAACTCGATGGAACACAAAAACCTTCAATTTAACCCTGATTAAAACTTAGAACGGGCGAAGATCCACGCTGAAGTGATTAAAACCCCAAGGCTGATAAAAGAAAAAATCATCGCAAACGCACGTTTTCTTTCGATTGCGTCTTCTTGTTTTTGTAACTTTTCGCGTTCAAAAGCATCTTTTTTTATTTCACTCAAAAGGTTTTCATTTGGTGCTGAAACAGAGCGCTTTTCCCTTGATTCAGAGAAAGACAAAGAACTGTAAGGATTAAGTTTTAAAGCTTTGATATTCATAAACTCATGCCCTTTTCTTTCTTACCTTTCATTATTATAACTCATTTTTCTACATTTGTAATAAACTATTCAATCCATCGGAAAGATTTTACGAACTTTTCTTCATTGATTTTTCCATCAATTTTGGCGGTAAAGACCCTGTATTTTTGGTCACTCAGTTCTACTCCCGGGATTTTATTTATGTCTTTAAGGATTTTAATCCTGTCTTCATTGTCAAGTTTAACACCCGGAATCGCGTTCAAAATTGAGTTTAAAGAAACATTTCCGACCGGCCCCAGAATGTTCGCAGCTTTTTTTGTCAGCCTTCCGAATATTTTCATATTCGCATATTGTTGAAGAATATCATATTCCCCGTTTATATATAAATTAAGATTATCCCCTTTTGAATAGACCTCAATATCCTGAGCAACTCCGTTTCGCAATGCAAGGCGTCCTTTGATTGAAGAAAAATGACCTGTTTTTATCGGAGCTATAAGGTCAAGAAGATTGCTCAGACTTGCGCCTGTGATTCCGCTTTTGATAAAATTTCCTGCTTTCAAAAGGTATTCAACGGAGCCCAATTTCGGCATTTTTCCATCTATAACATCAAAATAAACATATCCTGAAAGATTTTTCAATCGCTCGTTCTCAGAACTTCCTTTTGTTGTCATAACCAGACTGCCGTTGGCTTTGCCGAATAGCTGGTCTTTAAATTCAAACAACGAAGAAGCTACTTTGTTTGCGTCAACATTATAAGCATTCACTTCGGCTTTGATGCGGCTGTCAGCAAAATTATAACTGGCTGTACCGATAATTCTCCCGGTTGTAACATCAAACGCCAGTCTGTCAAAATGCAAAATCATATCTTTTCCAAGGCTAAAATCTGAGACATAATTTGAGGCGCTTAAGCCGCGAATAATCATATCTTTTGCAGAAATAGAACCCTCTTTTATCACAAGGTCTGAAATGTCAAAAGGTATTTTTGCAGCCGATTCACTTTGATATCCGGGTCTCATTGCAGTGTTAGGAGTCGGAATCCGAGTCAAAGAGTCAAACATCGTATCGAGATTGATTTCGTTCGATTCAAGTTTCAGATTCTCCACAACATACGGAGGTTTCAAGCTGTTTTGGATTGAGGCTTTGACAGAAAAATCCGAATCATAAGCGCTCCCGTCAGCTTTTATTTCAACGAGTTTTTCCTTAAATCTGACAGCAATATTCTTTAAATTCGTTTCGTACAAAGGCATATCAAGATTTGTCATACTCAAATGTCCGAGAATTTTTGGGTTGTTCACATCGCCTTTGATGTTCAAACGACAATTAAACATTCCGTTTTTAAGCACAGACTTTTTAAAAATAACATTAAACATTTTGACATTTGCATTATTCAAAGTCTCCAGATTCAGATTTCGAACAAAAACGTTTTTCTCAGAAACCGCTACAATCCCGTTCGCAGTAAGTATAGTTAGCGGATATGTTTTGTCGTTTTGGGAAGTCATATACCTCACATAATCCGCTTTTTTTATGTAATAAGTGTTTCCGCTCACAGTGATATTCGCGATGAGTTCTCTGATATCATCCTCATCGCCCAGGTTTGCACCCATATAATAAATATCGGCATCTTGTGCAAATTTTATTTTCGGTTTTATTGTAAAACTCTCAAAAGTTCCGTTTATGTCAGAAGTGACGGTAATATCACCTTTCGGCTTGATCGGATAGGTCAGACGGCTGTTGATGTATTTGTTTGTGAAGGAATCTGTCAGTTTTGTGGTGAAATACCCGCTAAAATGCATTGTTTTGTCAAGGTCATAGACTGATGCGTTGATGAAAATAGGTGTGTTATCGACGTTTGCGACCATTGATTTCAGGATAATCCTTTCTCCGTTGAGAATCAGATTACCGCTGTCGATAGAAACCGGAGTCTTATAAAAACTATGATTGAATTTGACATCCTTGAGCGTTACAGTACCTCGCAGGATATTGCTCAAACAGTTCACCGACACATTTGCACTGCCTTCGTAATTTTCGTATGCGTTAAGGACTTTTTGTACGTATGAAGGCAAGATACGAACCTTTTTTAAGGAATTGAAATTCGACAAGTCAAAATTCGACATATTCAATTCATAAGAAAATACAGGATTTTTAGAAAAAATGTCTTTTATTTTCGCATTGGCAAAAATATCTGAGTCATAGAATTTTGCACTGAAATCAGAAAGCTGCGCGTCTCCGTTTTCGATTTTGAATCGTCCGGATTTTATTCTCACGTTCAAGGGATAGTTCTGTTTGGGGACATCAGAAAAAGGCTTTAGATAGCCTTGAGCGCTTAGTTTTTTGAAATCAAAATCACTACCGTTTGTTTTATCAGCTGTTTTATATTTTGCAGTCATCACAACAATCGAATTCATAAAACGACCTGTTAAATCAGAACTGAATTCAAGAAAATCATTTTTCGTTTTGAACGAAGCTGAACCGTTCAGTCCTTTGACAAGAACAGGAGAGTCCTTGAGTTTAACGGAATTGTCTTTAAAAAGGAGATTTCCGCTGATTTCAAGATCCTTTGCATTCAATATCTCTTCAAAATCAGTGATAAGTCCTTTAATTTTGATTTTTGTATCGGACTTTCCACTGACTTTCTCAATTTTCTCAACAACAGATTTCTTATCTGCGAGCATCGGACTTGTTTTCAAAATGTCAACCAAATCCCCTGTCTCAATTGAAGAAGAAGTAACATCAAAATCAATATTCCCTGTCAGATCAGCTTTCCCATCAACTTTAAGAGACTGGTTTTTCAATAGTGCAGATGTTGTATAAAAATGAAGTTTTTTTCTGTCGAAAACCAGTTTTCCTCCTGCTTTCTCGAGTTTCAGATTCAATCCGTCAAGAGATGCCGTTGTATTTTTAAAATTGAATTCACCCGAGACTTCTCCGTCAGTGACAGACCCCTTAGTAAAAATATCTATATTCCCCTTGCCATCAAGCCCCATGTAAGGAACAGGCCCCAAGTCAAACCCAACAACCTCATGAATCGGGACAAGCATATATTTCACAGTTGCTAAATCAACATTTTTTGAAGATGAAATATGAAAATCACCGGCCCCTTCCACTTTCAATTCAGCGATTCCGTCAACATCAACATATTCGCCATAACCGGCGAAAACGCGTGTTGTAACTTTGACCTTGTTTTTCATAAAAGATAAAAATACCTTCGTATGCGGCACAATCGGATTGTTTTTCACAATATAAACGTCTGAGATAACCGCATCACCTGTGACTTCAGGAACAAGTCCTGAAGAATCGGCCTCACCGTTGACTTTCAGAGTACCTTTAAAATTGCCCCAAGCGCCGTATTTTTTGAATTTTTGTATAACTTCCTGCTCATCGCCTTCAATCGAAGGAGAAAGCCAATAAAGAGAATGTATATCAGCATTCGGCACATCAATCGTTAAGTCAAAATTCGGTTTTCCCGCCGCATAATTTTTAATCGAACCAGAGACTGAAAAAGCCCAGTTTTTGGCATTTACATCAGTTTTTTCAAACTTTAATTCTTTATTATTAAAAGATATCGAACTGTCGAGATAAATCGTACTGTCAGATTTTATTGAATCGAGAGGATTTTTCATATCAACGTTAAAACCCGCCAGCGAAGCTTTCACATTGAGGTTTTTTGCGGTTTTAAAACCGGCATTTATAACGCCTGACAGTGCTTTCAAATCTTTTTTCCCAAAATACGAAATATAAGGTGAATAATCTGACAAATCAAGGTTTTTCACAAACCCGTCAATCACGAAATTATTCTCTTTGAAACTCTTTTTGAGAGGGAGTTTCGATTTGTAATCCAATGAAATCTCAGATTTAACTTTGTCGTTAATGAAGATTTCGGCTTCGAGCGTCGAATTCATTCTCTTATGTTTTTCATAGACCAAGTCCGTATTTTTTATATCAGCTGTGATTTTTTTCGCCAAAAGTTTATCGTCAAAAACTATTTTTGTATTTTTAGCAACAGCGTAAAGCTTGTTGATGTTGATATCAAAATCTTTTACATTTTGCGACAGTTCGTACGTTCCAACAAAAAACTTGTTGTTTTTGTCTCTCGAAAAAATGAAGTAAAAGTCTTCTGTTTCAATGTTTTTTAGGTTTATTTTTTTCAACAAAATCAAAGGCGTACGAATCGATGCCCCAAAATTTTTCAGAGAAAGAATTTCTGTTCCTTTTTTGTCATTTAACTTTACATTTTCAGCCCGAAGGCCCAAATCCAAATTCCAAAAAGTTATTATTTTTGCATTTTCATAAGAAAGCTTCAGCCCTGTTTTATTATAAAGTTCATTTTTTAAAGTATCTTCAGAGAGTTGCTTATTAACAAAATCAGGCAGCACAAACAGCCACAATGACTGGATTGCAACCAACATCAACGTCAAAAAAGCTAAAGTTATAAATAAGATTTTTCTTACATTCATTTTCATTATAATTATGGTTTATCTGATAATTAATAATTATATAATCAAACTGCTTTTTTTTCACTTGTCTTTACATACAATTATTGATAAGATTTTGTTTACAAACCAAAAGGACAGAGGAGTATATAAAAATATGAAAAAACTTAATGCAATTTTGATCGCGCTTGCTGCGTTTTCAATCATGAACCTGACATCAACAAAAGCCAACGCAGAAACTATCGGCTACGTAAACTACAAGACAGTTGAAGCAAGCTATAATTATGCAAAACAGGCTTATA
Source organism: uncultured Muribaculaceae bacterium (assembly GCA_964542595.1). Classification (GTDB taxonomy): domain Bacteria; phylum Cyanobacteriota; class Vampirovibrionia; order Gastranaerophilales; family Gastranaerophilaceae; genus Limenecus. The sequence continues at coordinate 11,459 of CAZIVG010000010.1, forward strand.
AAGACATCGACACAAAATATCTCGAACTCCAACAATATTTGATGGACAAAGAAAAACAATACAAAAACATTGAATCACCTATCAACAAAAAGAATTTTGAAGAATCAGTCCAAAAAGACTTTAAAGCCAAAAATGACGAATTCACAAAACTGAAACTCCAAAAAGCAGAAGAAGTTGAAAACAACATCCTCGAAGCAACAAAAGTCGTTGCTGCTGACAAGAAAATCGACGTTGTTCTTGACTATCGTGTAATTTTCACAGGCGGAACAGACCTTTCTCAAGACGTCATCAATTATTTGAATTCACCAAAATTCAAACCCGCGAAAAAGTAACGGGGACAGGATATGAGATTTGTTGATTTAATTGAAAAGAAAAAAAGAGGCCTTGAACACAGTGAAGAGGAAATCCGTTTCATCATAAATTCGATTATGGATGAAACAGCTGAAGACTATCAGATTTCTGCGTGGTTAATGGCAGTTTACTTCAAAGGAATGACGATTGATGAGACAGCCTGTTTCACAAAAGCCATAATCGATTCAGGCGAAATCATTGACCTTTCGTCAATCTGTAAAAACGGTGAACACGTTATGGATAAGCACTCAACAGGCGGAGTCGGAGACAAAATCACTCTGATTCTGATACCGCTTCTTGCAGCCTGTGGCGTACCTGTAGCAAAGCTTTCCGGCCGAGGACTCGGTCATACGGGAGGAACAATCGACAAACTCGACGCAATCCCCGGGTTCAACTGCGAGTTGGATATCGAAGAACTTATCGAAAAAGTTAAAACAACAGGCCTCGCAATCGCGTCACAAACAAAACGCCTTACCCCGGCGGACGGAAAACTATACGCACTGAGAGATGTCACAGCAACAGTCGATGCTTTGCCATTGATAGCCAGTTCGGTAGTTTCGAAAAAAATTGCATCAGGAGCAGATTACGTTGTTCTCGATGTAAAATACGGTTCAGGTGCGTTTTTAAAAACACCAAAAGACGCAATGGAGTTGGCGCAGTGGATGGTTTCTATTGCAGAAAAACTCGGTAAAAAATTCCACGCACTAATAACTTCAATGGAACAACCCTTGGGTAGAGCGGTTGGAAACTCGCTCGAAGTTATCGAATCAATCGAATTTTTAAAGGGAAGAATGACGCCTGATATTAAAGAAATCACATTCGAAATTGCTGCATTGACACTTGTTGAAATGAACAAAGCAAAAGACAAAAATGAAGCCTATGAAATGATTCAAAACGCAATCGATTCAGGATTAGGGCTTGAATACTTTAGAAAAGTTATTATCGCACAAGGAGGAAATCCCGCGGTAATCGATGATTATACACACTTTGCACAGCCCTCAAAATCACTCGATGTAAAATCAACATCAGAATGTTTTGTCGAAAATATAGACGCGTACAAAACAGCCTATGCCTGCAAATTGCTTGGTGCGGGAAGAGAAAAGAAAACAGACGTAATTGATTACAGCGCAGGGGTTTATTTGCACAAAATCTACGGAGAAAAAGTCCAAGCAGGCGAGGTGGTTGCGACTTTGTACGGCGCAGACGAAGAAAAACTTAATCAAGCAAAAAAACTTATTGAACAGGCTTTTTCGTTCTCATCGAACGAACCCATACAAAGAAAAATGATTGAGTCTGTTATCTAAATTGTTACAATTTTCCAAAAACTAGCAAAAGTTTTTCGTTTCGGGTTTTAAGCGAATATACGAAGGTTATTAATTTCAGGTTTAATAGGAGAAAGTAAGATGAATGTAAGAAGTGCGGGCATGTTCAATCATGCATCAAGAGTTCGTTTCGGTGACAACAATCAAAACGAAGCAAAACAGCCTCAGTCAACGCAACCTCAAAATGCACAAAATTATGAAAACCCGATTTCAAGAAAAAAAGAAAAGGCTCTTGCAACTCTGTCTGTTTTAGGCGGTTCTGCGGTTTTGGGTGCAGTTGTGGCAGGTTTGGCTTCAACGTTGAAAATCGGCAAAAAGGCGTCTTTGCTCGTGGGTGGGATAACAGCCGCTGTGGTTGCAGGGATTACACTTCCGTCAAAACGTTACAACGCCGCAGTAAATGCATTCGCAAAAGAGAAAGAAATGGATATTTTTTCAAGAGACAAAGCGCTCAAATCAACTTTGACAGAAGAAGTTCATAAAGAAGTCTTGAATCCTGAAGTTTCTCTCGACCAAAAACTCGATCATAACTTAAAACTCCAAACAGCAAATCGCGGGTCTTCACTCGTAATCCAACACTAATCCAAAAAGGAAAATCAATGAGACTCCATGCTGTAAAAAACTACAGTCAGGCTCGTTTTACCTCTTTCGGATTAAGTTCGGTTGACGAAAAAAAAGAAAACGAAGCAAAAAAACCTGTCTATGACAAAAATCCGATTAAAAAAAGCGGGGAAAGATCGAATGCGCTTCTTGCGACAGCGGTTGCAGGAGTGATTTTCGGGCTCCGAGCGATGGCTGCCATCGCTGATGACGGAGATGGGGCTGAATTTTTGTTCGAATTTTGCGGAAAAATTGCACGCAAAATCAGAGGAAAAAATGAACAAATCCCTAAGAAACTAAAAACTCCTCTTGCTCAAGAGCTGGCCGGCACAGCCGCAGTAATGCTCGGCGTAATCGGCTTGATTGCATTGGTTTACACTTTATACAACACTCCAAAGGCAATGTATGACGCCAAGGTTAACACATTCAAAAAAGGTAAGGAAATGGACGTTTACATCAAGGGCAACGCTGTTGAAAAAGACCTTTACGAACAAATGAATGACAAAGCAAACGCAGCCACAACCTCAGAAGAAAAAGAAAAACTAAATCTTCAATATGCAAAGTTAAAAATGGCAAAAAATGTTGTTCCTGATTTTGTGAAAATGAATTAACACAAGAAACTTCAAAAGCCGACAATCATCTTGTAACAGCAAGAAAGACAAAAACAACCACCAAAACGACTATGGCTATCAGTATATATTTAACAAAAAATGCGTCTTCATTTTCTGTTTTAGCTTTGGTCACAGAATCTGCATAATCGATGTTCTTATAATTTTTAATATGCCTAATAAAAGCAATTGCCTCTTTTGTCGAATGTGTTTCGATTGTATATACTTTTAACAGATTATATTTATCTTCCACGCTCAGAGTAATTATGGCTCTGCCATACTTTGAACCGAGAACATTTTTAAATGAAATGTTTTTTATGGACGAAAAATTGTATCGTTCTGCCGCTTTATCCTTGAAAACAATCTCAAGATAATGTCTCTTGTCATTGATAACAAGACGCCTAAACTCAGATTTGTAGAGTCCTTCTTGCTGAAAAAGAACAACGACGAACCCAACAACAAAACAGAGAAACACGGTCCAATTTTGTGTAAAAACAGAGAAAGAAAGAAAAATCAACGCCAAAATCAAACCAACAAAAACCAAAGTCATTCTTCCATCGAAATTATATACTTTACTTTCAGACATAAACTCTCCTTAATTTTATTCTACATAATCCTCGAAATTTCCGGGGAAATCATTGTGCCAATTCACATTTCTTTGAATTATTTTTGCGGGAACCCCACCAATCACAGTATTTTCTTCCGTAAAAACTTTATTAACAAGCGCACTGTTTGCAACAACTGTGTTGTCAGGGATTACACTCCCTTTTAAAATCGTTGCACCTCTGCAAATCCATACATGATTACCTACAACAATATCAGCGGCTTTATTCTTATTTTTTTTTGTTTCCAGATCATAAATTGCATGCCCGTCAGATGTCCTGGCATAAATATCAGCGGATAAAATACAATCATCACCAAAGGTCATACTGCAGCCTTTTTCACCGTTAACGATAATCGCACCGCCCTGCATACCAAAGTCCTTACCGGCTTTGAAAGTTGAATTTTCTGCCTCAATATAAAATCCTGAATACAAAACAGGTCTCATTGAAGGCGCAAACTCAACGAGGCAATCAGTTCCACAGACTATTTTACTTTTCACAAAAGGAACCATCGGCTCATGTAACTTTATCGTTGAATCTTTTCCTTGAAAAACAATTTCTAAACCTTTAATTTTTTTCTTTTTAAATACTTTCCCATCAGGATTTATCACCAAAACTGAATTACTTTTTTTGTCACGAAATTCAGAAATTTTCTTTTTCAGATTTCCAAAAAACCTGTTCTTTTTTATAACAGGCAAAATTTTTACGTTCTTTTTAACAAGATTAAACATTTTTTCAATAAATGCCTCTGCCTCAAGACTATCTTGTAAGGTACAAACAACAACTTCCGCGTTCGAAAGATAAATCTCTGAAGGAGGATAAGCATTATATTCGAAATCTTCTTTTATATTTCGATTTTTCTGATACTTCAGGTCACTCACCCCAACAACATTCAGCCCGTCAAAAGAATAGGTCTCTTTTATTGCAACAAAAAGCTGTCCTGTACCATAAAGAAGAACTCTTTTACCACGGCATTGTTTTTTTATTTTCAAAAAGTTCTTTTCAAATTCTTTACTTTTTACAATCTCATTAATCTCCATGATACACCCACATATAACAAAGTTTCTCCAATTTGTCTAATTTGTAAATTACTGTCCAAAATTTTCTGTTTGTACTAAACTGGTATCAGTATTATTAGAGTATTGGCAGTAATGGCAATTGGTATTAGAAATAAGGAGAATTTTATTATGCCAGGAAAAACAATTACCGTCGATGGTAACTACGCCGCAGCGCACGTCGCGTATGCATTGAGCGAAGTATCAGCGATTTATCCGATCACTCCGTCATCCACAATGGGTGAATGGGTTGATGAATGGGCTTCACAAGGAAAGAAAAACATCTGGGGCAAACCCGTAAGAGTAGTAGAAATGCAATCTGAAGCAGGTGCCGCAGGCGCCGTTCACGGCTCTTTGGCAGCAGGTGCGTTGACTTCTACATATACAGCATCTCAAGGCTTATTGTTGATGATTCCTGTCATGCACAAGGCTGCAGGGGAAATGCTTCCTCACGTAATCCACGTTTCAGCACGTGCTTTGGCTGCTCAATCATTGGCAATCTTTGGTGACCACACCGACGTTATGGGCTGCCGTAACACAGGCTATGCAATGTTGTCTGCTAACAACGTACAAGAAGAAATGGATCTTGCGTTAGTTTCTCACCTTGCCACTTACAAATCAAAAGTTCCTTTCCTTCAATTCTTTGACGGATTCAGAACTTCTCACGAATTGCACAAAATCGAAGAAATTTCATACGCAGACATTGCAGGTTTGGTAGAACCTAAGTATATCGAAGAGTTCAGAAACAGAGCAATGAGACCGGAAGCACCGATTTGTAAAGTCGGCGCACAAAACGGCGACGTTTACTTCCAAGGTCGTGAAACGGTTAACAAATACTATGACGCTGTTCCTGACATCGTTGCAGAATACATGGACAAAGTTGCTGCAGTAACAGGCAGACAATATAAGCCTTTCGATTACGTAGGTGCGCCTGACGCAACAGACGTTATCGTCGCTATGGGTTCAGGCTGTGAAGCTATCGAAGAAACTATCGAATACCTCAACGAAAAACGCGGTACAAAATACGGTATGGTTAAAGTAAGACTTTACAGACCGTTCGACGTAAAACGTTTCAACGAGGCGCTTCCTGCTTCTGTTAAACGAATCACAGTTCTTGACAGAACAAAAGAACCAGGTTCAATCGGCGAACCTTTATACCTTGATGTTGTAGCTGCTTTGGGCAAAACAGACGTCAGAGTAATCGGCGGACGTTACGGCTTGTCTTCAAAAGAATTCACTCCTTCAATGATTCTTGCTGTTTACAAACACGGAGAAAACAACGGATTCCACGGCTTCACAGTCAGTATTGAAGACGACGTTACCAACCTTTCATTGAAAGTTGAAGAACACATCGTCACAGAACCCGAAGGAACTACAAACTGCA
>CAZIVG010000011.1:0-16691 GCA_964542595.1 uncultured Muribaculaceae bacterium
TCCATGGACTGTGGATGTCCGAAAAACAGGAGTAAAAAGATGATTAGCGAAAAAATGAATGCGGCTTTTAACAGCCAAATTAAAGAAGAAATGTATTCTTCAAATCTATATCTGTCGATGGCGGCATACTTTGAAGGACTGGGCCTGAAAGGTTTTTCGAACTGGATGAAAATCCAAACACAAGAAGAAAACGCTCACATGATGGGCATGTTCGACTATGTGATTGAACGTGACGGAAAGGTTACTCTTCAAGCGATTAATCAGCCTCCGCACGAGTGGGACTCGCCTTTGGCTTGTTTTGATGCGGTTTACAAACACGAACAATTTGTGACGTCTTTGATTAACGGGCTGATGGATGTTGCTGAAGAGGAAAAAGACCGCGCGGCGATGTCTTTCTTGCAGTGGTATATCAAAGAACAGGTCGAAGAAGAAGCAAATTGTGCTGAGATTTGTCAAAAACTCCGCCTAATCGCAGGTGATGCGAATGCTTTGCTTTTGCTCGACAAAGACCTCGCAGCAAGAACCTATGTCGCACCTGTAATCGGCTAGTAACTGAAACTTAAAGTCATAACGAAGCAGTCCGTTGTTAATGGATTGCTTCGTCGGCTTTTAAGGCATTCTTGAAATGTCATAACCTTTTTTCGTTTTGGTCGTGCCTGTAAATTGTAAATTTTTTTACATATTTGTAAAGAATCTGCCTGAAACGCGCAATTTTATATATTCAGGAGATATTTACATATTGTGAAGTTTTAATTATGATAAAATTCCTTCTCTTTCATTGAAGGGTGCTGGAATTAGGGATTTACATTTATAGGAAGTAAAATATTGACTCAAATTAACTCGAACTCGACATACTCAAACTTAATGCCGAAAGTTAAACTGACGCCGATTAAACAAAAAACTAAAAAAGATGAACTAAAAGAAATTATTCAGGCTCCGAATGACCCGTTGGCGAAATACCCGCTGAGAGCTTTCGGCTACTCAAACGAAGTCGGTGCGGCTGTTTCAGCTATGCCTGTTTGGGGGAAAGCCGCAGAGACAGCGCTTTGGATTCCAGCGTTGATGTATTTGGGTGCCGATATTTATGACAAATATAAAAGAGGCAAGGACGGAAATTACTCAAAAGAATCTGCCACAAAAGCAGTTGAACAGGCTGTCTTTCAGGGGCTTGCGAGTGTGCTTTTGCCGACGGCTGCAGTAAAAATGGGTCAAGGAATTGCAGGTCAAATGGCAAAATTCGACGGCTCAGGTCTCGGCGCGTCAGCGAAAGAAGAATTGCTGGTTAAGCTTGAAAAAGACTTCTCAAAAGCAAAATTTGCAAAAGGGGACAGATTCGACGAAAAAGGTGTTTTCAAAAAAGGAAAAGATTTGGTCTGGGAGCGAATCAACGATGAGAGCTTTGGCAGTCAGCTTGAAGATACCAAAATTCAATTGAAAAAAGAAGGTGTTTTCAAAAAAATCTGCAAATTCTTCGGACACTCGGCAGGATATGATTCGACCGTAAAATCTGACAGGACAAAGGTCGAGGGCTATCTTCAAAGAAAAGTTTATGAAATGTTTGACACACAAACCCTTGTCGAAACGAAATCACTTGACGAAATTGAAACGTTGAAAGGCAAAAAATTTGCCAACGCTTGTAAAAAAGCATTCCAAAAAGCAGAGAAATCTTTTAGCGGCTTGCTGAAAGACCGTCCGAACTTTGTTGTTGAGAAAATTCTTTCTTCAGGCGAGGACAAATATAAAGAGCTTATCGACTTGATTACCGTTGACTTTCCGACTATTGAAAAGAAAATTAATCTTGTTGCGTCGACTGACCAGGGCAGACAGACTTCGGCACAGCTTCTCGAAAAGCTTATGAAAAATCCTCAACACAAAGAGCTTATCGAGAATATGGCGAAAAAAGCTGAAGTTTCTCACAATATTGTTAATAAGCTTATTCAGGGCAAAAAACTCAAAATGGGACTTTTGAAAACTGCAGGCGGCTTCATCGCATTGGGCCTTTTGGCGGTTCCGATTGACCATTTTGTTCACAAATATATCATCAAAAAGTTCCTCGAGCCGAGCCTCGAAGGGGTTAAGAATATCCAATCAAAGCTTTCCTTCAAGCAGAAACCCGAAAAAATTTCGTAAGAAATTTTTGAGGAGACTTGAAAAGGTGAGCCGAAACCACGTTTTCGGCGACACTAGATTACCCGAAAAAATTTCGTAAGTTAAGACTCTTGGAACGTAAGGAAGTTGTGCGCCCCAAGTACGGTTGCGAGTCTTCTTTCTTGGTCAATCAACTCCACGATTGTGTTTAAAAGGATGTGAATTGTCATGTAATTGTCTTCTGTGACAATCCTTCCGCGATAAAGCGCTGCGTCTTTTATTCCTTTTATGTAATAAGGATAGAACTTGCGCACAAAACAAACCGCAGACTTTTTGCCTCTTAGCTTGACCTCTTCGTCAAGGTGGTCTTGAAGAAGTTCGATTTTTTCTTCAATCGTAAGTTCGTCAAGCAATTCGCCTGTTTCGAGGTAATGCTCGATTCTGTGAATCAAGTCAGGCTGTCCGAGAATCCCTCTCGCGACTGCGATTCCATCGGCATTGGATTCTTCGAGTGCTTTTTTTGCGCTAATCGGGTCTGTGACGTCACCGTTGACGAAAACAGGGACTTTGACTTCGTTTTTGACTTTTGCGATTGCGCCCCAGTTTGCTTCGCCGGAATACATCTGGGAGCGGGTGCGGCAGTGGATTGTCATTGCGTCCGCGCCTGATTCTTCCATAAGTTTTGCGTATTCGAGAAAATTCTGTTCTGCCGCGCTGAACCCGAGTCGAAACTTAACCGTGACGGGAACATCGACGGCGTCTTTGACCGCTTTTACAATGTCGGAGGCGATTTCGGGGGTTTTCATCAGAGCTGCTCCGTCTCCTCCGCAAACGAGTTTTTTTACAGGACAACCCATGTTTATGTCAATAATGCTTGCTCCGCCTGTCTCTACGAGCATTTTTGCGGCTTTTGCCATCATCCAAGGTTTGTGACCGGAAAGCTGAAAAGCCAGCGGGGTTTCGTTTTTGCCGTAAGCAAGAATTTCTGAATGGTCTTTGTTTTGCATAAGTGCTTCAGAACTAATCATCTCAGTCGTCAAAAGACAGTTCTTCGAAAACCTTCTCACAAGCCCGCGAAGGGGTGCGTCGGTAATCCCTGCCATCGGTGCAAGCGAGACTATGCTGCCAAACTCGACTTTTCCGATTTTTGTTTTAAGTGTTTTTTTTTCGTTATTTTTTTGGTTGGGCTGTTGGTTCATATTTTTTAAGGTCCTGTATTCTTTTTGAAGAATAATTTGTGTAATCGTTTGACTCGCCTGCTTTTTGGGCGGCAGCGAGATATTTTTTGTGATAAGCCAGCGCGTTTGCATATTGCATCAAATAGTCGTAATCAACGGCTATTGAGTAGTTTGCGATTGTCATTTGAGGGTTATAGCGGAGTGCTTTTTGGTAGTCCGCTATCGCGAGCGCATATTTCTTTTGGGCGTCGTAAATCATTGCCCTGTAATAGTAAGCGTTGGCTTCTGAAGGGTCTTGGGTTATTACGCTGTTTAAAACAGTCAGCGCCTGAACGTAATCTTTTTTGTCATAGAATTCCATTGCCTTGTCCAAAAGCCCTGTGTTTTCTTGCTCCATGACATAATTCAAAAGTTCGCGCGCATTTTTGTTATTCGCATCGAGTGCAATCGCTTTTTTTGCGTAAGTCTTTGCCTGAGCGAAGTTGTTGTCATTCGAATAGGCAAGAGCCAGATAATACGCGGTGTCCGAGTTATTCGGGTCAATTGCAAGCGACTTTTTATAAAACTCTGCGGCTTGTTTATTGTTGTTCATCGCCTGATAAGAAGCCCCGATTCCCACCAATGACTCGGCGGTTGCAGGCATGATTTTGTTATAAAGTTCGATTGCCTCTTGATAGCGCTCCTGTTTGAAAAGGTCTGAAGCGTCAGCATAAAGCAACGACGCGGTTTCTGAATCAATCGCCTGAAGCTGCTTTTTGACGAGCGCGTTGTCGGGGAAAAGCCCTTTAGCGTCAGTCAGAATCGTTCTCGCCTTGTCGTAATTGCCCTGTTGTTTGTAGGCTTGGGCGAGGTTCAGGTAAGTGTCCTCATTTTTCGGGTCAATCGTCAACGCGCGGTTGTAATACAAAATCGCGTCAGGCAAGCGGTTCGCCTTGTGCAATTCGTAGGCATATTTGTAAAGCAAATCCGCATTTGTCGGTGCTTTTTGGATTTCTTGGTTAAGATAATCCAATTTTTCCTGCGGGGTCATGTTGACCTCAATCGTTTCTCCGAGTTCGTTTTTGACCTGTTCGTTTGAGGGGTCGAGGTTGAGTGCGAGTTTGTAATTTTGGATTGCGGCTTCTTTGTTGCCGATTTCCTTGTAGCACTGGGCTTTGTAGAGGTATGCGAGCATATAATTCGGGTTAAACTGAATTATTGTGTCATAAGCCTCAATCGCAGTCTCATATTCCTTTTTCGCCTGATACATCGTGCCGATATTCAGCCTTGTCGTAATGCTTGAGGGGTTGATTTGTTCGGCTTTTTCATATTCCTCGAGCGCTCCTGTCATATCACCTTTTTTCTGCAAAATCGCACCGAGATTCGAATGCGCCTCTGCATCGTTTGGCGCGCTTGCGACCTTTTGTCTCCAGATGTTTTCAAGAGAAAGGAGAATGTCCTGATTTTCACCTGATTTTGAGAGTGCGAGAGTATATTCCTGCGCGGCCTTGTCCAAAAGCCCCATTCGCTCATAAACCCTTGCGAGTTTCAGGTGGGTTTGGGGGTCTTTTGAGTCTATATTTATTGCTTGTTCAAGGTAAGAAGCCGCTTGGTCGTTGAGGTTCAAGATGTAATAAATCTCGCCCAATGAAACCAGTGATTGGCAGCGATAAGTGGGGTCTGTTTGTGATTTGTGAAATTCAACAGCCGCAGCCGCAAATTCGCCTTGTGCGCGCAAAGACTTGCCCACCACGAAATGCCCCTTCGCCGATTGGTCAGATTTCATCGCATAAAGGATGTTATCGAGGTTTTCTTCCATGTGCTGGACATCTTGAATATATTGCGCATCCACGGGCGCACATTCGTAATATTTCATGTAGAAAATTGCGCTTCGAAGGTCGTTCGCCGCTTTGTTGTAGTCTGCGGCCTTGTTGTTATAGTACTGTGCGCGCAAAAGATACGCGTTTACGAGTTGGATTCTGGAGGATTTGTCCTGCGGGTTTTCTCTCAGCGCTTTTCGGAATTCCGCAATCGCATTGGTGTGCTGGTTTGTTTTCATATACTCAAGTCCGCTCGTATAATACTGTGAGCCTGTTTGAGAGTAAGACGAGACGTCGATGATGTTGTCTTGGGCGTTTGCGTCCAGGTTCATCATCATTAACAAAAATAGGGTTGCAAGTAGTCTCTTCTTCATTTTTGCGCCTTTCATAATTGTAGAACAGTCTATGCTATACATTGAGAAATAATATTATAATTATATTCCAAATTTGACAATAAGCCTAATGTTTAGTTTGTGTTTTTGAGATGATTTATAAATAAATAGATTTAATTTTTCTAGCTCGATTCACTTCGTGTCATAGGCGTCGAAAAACAAAATCTATTTATTTACTTATTTGTGTAGTGTTTTTAACATATCGGCGTAAACGCTTGCACAAAAAAATTTACCATGTATGATTAAAAGGTCAGAAAAGTTACCCGACAATTTAATAATCACCCGGCTGATATATTTCGGTCTTATTTTTGTTGTTAAATTGTCCTTATAAATTAATTACAAAAATTAATTAACCAAAAACGTACAAAATTACTAAGGAAAGGTAATACAGTGGAAGAAAAAGAAATTCAAGAAGTTGAAACAGCAGAAGTTATTGAAGCTGTTGACTCAGAAGCAGTAGTTGAAGAAAAACCTGCAAGAGGTAAAAAAGCCTCAAACGCTAAAGCTAAAGGCAAAAGAAAAATCGAAGCAGTTGAAAACGCTCCTCAATCCGAATGGAAAGAAAGAGTTGTTCAAATAAGACGTGTAACAAAAGTAGTTAAGGGTGGTAAAAAACTCAGCTTCAGAGCAATCGTTATCGTTGGCAACGGCAAAGGCCAAGTCGGCGTTGGTTGTGCGAAAGCGGCTGAAGTAATCATCGCTATCCAAAAAGCTATTGCTGAAGGCAGAAAAAACCTTATCTCAGTGCCTATCTTCAAAACAACTATCCCTCACCCGATTGTCGGAAACTCAGGCGCAGGCTCAGTTATGTTGAAACCTGCTTCTCAAGGTACAGGGGTTATCGCGGGCGGCGCTGTTCGTGCGGTTCTCGAACTTGCCGGCGTAGAAAACATTTTGAGCAAATCTTTGGGTTCAAAATCTCCGCTTAACGCAGCAAACGCTACTATGGACGCTTTGAAAAACCTCAGAACGTTCGGTGATGTTGCGAAAAAACGCGGCTTGACTGTAAAAGAAATGCTTAACGCGTAAGCGGATTTTTTCGGACACAAAGTAGAATAACAAAATTAATAAAGGAAATAATAAAATGGCAGATAAATATGAAAAAGTTACGATTAAACTTAAAAAAAGCTTAATCGGCTCAACAAAAGACCAAATCAAAGTTGTTACAGCTTTGGGTCTTCGCAAGACAAATCAGGTTGTTGAACACTTCGCAAGCCCGACTATCTTGGGCATGGTGAACAAAGTTCCCCACCTTGTTGAAGTGGTGAAGTAGTGAGCCGACAGGCGAACGACATAGAAAAGGTGAGTCAGTTAAGGCTCTGATGAAGAGCCGAAAATGACGACACTAGATTACTAAGAATAAAAAAAGGAAATAAAAATGGCAGACAGAATATCATTAACAGATTTGAGACCCGCAGAAGGCTCAACTCACAAAACAAAAAGAGTCGGCAGAGGCCGTTCTTCAGGACACGGTAAAACATCTTGCCGCGGTCACAACGGTGAAGGCCAACGTTCGGGCAACAGCTCAAAAAGAGGTTTTGAAGGCGGACAAATGCCCGGCTACAGACAAATGCCTAAATTGAAAGGCTTCAAAAACTTCTGTGCTTTGAACTACGCTGAAATCAACGTAAAAGACATCGAAAAATTGGAAGCTAAAGAAATAGATTTGGCTTACTTAATCGAAAACGGCAAAGCTCACCCGAGTTCAGACGCTTTGAGAGTTTTGGGCAACGGCGAAATCACTAAAGCTGTTACGGTTAAGGCCGCTCACTTCACAGCAAGCGCTGCTGAAAAAATTGCAAAAGCAGGCGGAAAAGCAGAAATCGTATAAAAGTGTGTGAAAACTTTGTGTTGCTGATGAATGTCAGCAATGCAAAGTTGTAACCGTTCTAAGCCGCCGTTATGAAAGAAACAAAGTTTCTTGAATGAACAAATTTCAAAATGAAATTTGACAGGCGGGAATAACATGGAGAAACAAAAAATGCAAAATGCAAGAATGAAACCGCCGTCTGTAGATGACGTGGTCTCAATGTTTCAGGCTTCGGGCTTGAAAGCGAAATTAATATTCACTTTTGCGATGATAGCTGTTTTCAGACTGGGCGTTCATTTGCCCTTGTTCGGGATAAACAACGATGTTTTCTCGAAACTCGCTTCAGGAAACAATATCATCGGTTTTATCGACTTGTTCTCAGGCGGTGCGCTTGCTAACATTTCTATCCTTGCGCTGGGCATCGGGCCTTACATCACATCTTCAATCATAATGCAGTTGTTGACCGTAATCGTTCCGCACCTTGAACAGCTTCAAAAAGAAGAAGGCGAAGCCGGAAGAAGAAAGATTTCTCAATACACTCGTTATTTCACAGTGTTTATTGCGTTCTTTCAGGCAAGCATTTTCTTGCTTTACCTTTTGAATCAGACTCCTGCGGCTATCTTGCCGGGGGTTAATCACATTGTATTCTTTATCGGTTCTGCGATAATCCTCACGGCCGGTTCGGTTTTCGTTATGTGGCTTGCTGAACTTATGACCGAAAAAGGCATCGGAAACGGCGGTTCGCTTCTGATTTTCGTCGGTATTATTTCAAGAATTCCGCATTATTGCGAAAAAACAGGCCAACTTGTTGCGAATGATTCTTCTTTGCAATTGGGGCTTGTGACTTTATTGGCAATATTCTTCTTGACGATGGTTTTGATTATCGTTATGCAAGAAGCGGTCAGAAAAGTTCTTATCGTAAACCCGAAACGCCAAGTCGGCAACAAGGTTTACGGCGGTGTGAACACTTACATTCCGTTTAAGATGAACCCGGGCGGGGTAATGCCGATTATCTTCGCGATTGCGATTTTGCTTTTCCCGACTACGGTAATCAGTCTTATCGGCCAAACAAACCTTGCAGCAGGGCCTGTTAAGGATGTTGTTACTTGGTTGACAATGGTTTTGAGCCCGTCAGGATGGGTTCATTACGTTTTGTATTTCTTGCTGATTGTGCTTTTGACGTTCTTTTACGCGTCGATTATGCCTAACATGCAGCCCAAAGAAATCGCAAACAACCTGAAAAAATACGGCTCATCAATCCCCGGCATCAAACCCGGAAAACCCACGGCTGACGCTCTCGACAAGATTCTTTCAAGAATCACGCTTTTGGGCGCACTCGGTTTGGGTGTGATTGCTTTGATTCCGTCAGGTGCCTCGTACATCACGAATATCACCACTCTTCAGGGTATCGGTGCAACATCTCTCATCATCATGGTTGGGGTTGCTCTCGATTTCATCAACCAGATTAAGACCCAACTCCTTGCAAGAAACTATGAAAGCTTCTTGAAAGAGTAGGTTTCGGTCGAATAATTTTAAAAGCCCTCTCGCTTTTTGTGAGGGGGCTTTTTGTTGCTCTTAGTGATAAAAAATGTTATTATCATTGAAGTTTATAAGGAGTTTATTATGAAGTTTAATCTTGCAGAAAAAGTGTTTTTTGGTTTATTGCTTTTGGGCTTTTTATATCTTGTTTTACCTTTCCGTGAGAATCCGATTACTTCAGTGTTTTTTGCATTTGTGTGGGCTGTTCCGTTTCTTGGCATCGCAGGTTTTTATATATTATTCAAAGCCGCATTTTTTTCGGAAGATAATGCTAAGCCGCAAAGCGCCCAACAAAAAAGAGAAAAAAGTTATGAAAAAGCCTATGAAAGCAGATATTACAAGCCTGTTGTCGTGACAGAAGACGAAAACGAAAAAACAGTGCCTTATGTTGTTGCGGCTTGCGGTTATTCTTTGGTGGGGCTACTTTTTGCGGATGTAGTTTTCTACGTTCTTATGAAGAATCTGTTTTTAATCGGGATAATATTCATACCCATGCTGTTTGTTTTGGCTTAGCTTCTTTGGGTGCGGCTGCGATGCCGTTGGGTTTTTTCTTGGTAAAAACATTTAAAGAAAGCAATAGAGTCCAACCATTTGTTCAACCGGAACAGAGTTTTTCGACTTTTGAAACGTTTGGTATAATTTCTTATGTCATAGGGATTGTGGGGTTAGTTATCGGTGTTAATATTCTTTTTTCATGATGGGTTTTCTATAGAATAAGCAGTTCATCGGATTGGATGTTTTGTTCGAACCGATTTTACTTTACGTTTATAAAATGATATAAATTTATAATGTGAAACGCACTGAAACGGCAGGTTGACTTTGAGAAAAAAAATCGCTTTATTTATCCTTTTGTTTTTAATTATAAACACGCTGGTCGTCGGGATTTATATGCGGATTGTGACCGAAAAATATAAAGAACTTAAAATAAGCGAAATTTCTCACCAACTCGAGCATAAAATTGATATGTTTAATGAGCATATTTTTCTTTTTGAACAAAATATCATCGATTTCAGAACAGATGCAAAACACTATTACTACTTGAAGTCACCGTCTTTCGGGAGACAGATTACGATTGACAATTTCAACGATTTTCAAATTGCGAATGGCGGCGGAATTTGGTTTGAGCCTTACAAAATCATTCCATCCAAAAAATATGACTGCTTTTATGCCTACCGAAAAGACGGCAAGGTCAATATCGATAATTATTATTTCGACCCGAATTATGACTATTTGAACCAAAGCTGGTATGTACAAATCAAAAATCAATCAAAAAAAGACCGTCAAGTTGTCTGGACAAAGCCTTATAAAGACAAAAACGAGGACGGGGCTTTGATGATTACCCTTGGCACCGGGGTTTTCGATTCTTCTTCAAAATTTGTCGGAATGGTCACAATCGACCTTTTCTTCTCTACGATTGACGATTATTGTGACAAAATAAATGATTCTGAGAACGGCAAAATTTATCTGGGTTCGGAAGAATACGGCTACGTGATCGCGGACGCCGGAAAAAAGATACAATCTACGATAAAACCCTATGACCAAACGTTTTTTGTTCATCTGAAAAACAAGCCCGAAAAAAACAGAATCTCTGTCAACAAAATCAAAGACAAGGGTACGGATTATTTTTCTTTCTCGACCATACTTCAAAATGATATGATAATATCAATTAATTTGCCTAAAAACGAAATCATCAAGAAAATTGACCGAACAAATCGCATAAGCATTCTGCTTTTTTCACTGTTTTCTTTTATCACGGCCGCTGGGGTTATGTATCTTTTCTCTCGTTTCGTAATTATACCGGTTGAAACTCTTACCCAAAAGGCAAAAATTATCGGTACGGGAAATCTTAGCGAAAAAATAGATATCCAAAGTTACGACGAAATCAAAATTCTTGCGGACACATTCAATGAGATGGTGGATAATCTAAAAAAACATATTCAAAAAAGCAGTGCAAAAAATATCTATCTCGTGAATGCGAGTTATGAACTGAGAACGTCGATAAGTCGAATTTTCGGGGTTTTAAAGATTTTGACAGATTCAAAGCTGAATCAGGAACAAACGGATTATGTTTTGGAAATCCAAAAATCTACGATTTCACTTTTGAAGATTCTGAACGATATTATGGATATTTCACACGCAGAAGCGGGAAAAATGGGATTGGAAAATGTTGGCTTTGACCTCTGTGATCTGTACAAAAAGACAAAAAGTTTCGCAGAGATTTGCGTAAAAAACAAGAACATAAAAATTCACTCATCGTATGATATAAAAATCCCGAGCGTGATTTATGGCGATCCTTTGCGTTTGAAACAAATTCTTATAAACTTAATCAGTAATGCGGCAAAATTTACGCAAAAAGGCGACATAAAAATTAACGTTAAGCTTCTTTCAAAAGATGATGAAACCGCGAAAATCTACTTCGAGGTAAGCGACAGCGGAGTCGGGATTCCGAAAGAGAAGCAAGAAAAAATCTTTGAGGCCTTTTCTCAGGCTGACGATAGTGACGCCGTTAATCAGGACAGCACAGGGCTAGGGCTTGCGATTTCAAAACAGATTGTCGAACTTATGGGCGGAGAAATCGGGCTTGAAAGTGAAGTCGGAAAAGGCAGCAAGTTTTTCTTTACGGCGCAATTCAATACGGATGCGAAAGAATCCGGTTATTAGTGCTTTACTTCAACAACACGCAAAAAAAAATGCTTACAAAATCGTTGCAAGCATTAAATAAACACGAGGATATTAAGAGAGAGAGAGTATATGGATAAAACTTATTAATCTTTTTTAGTTTGTAAGTTTTGAACTTAAACTTAAAGTTATATTATTGTCTTGTTTTCTTCCTTTAAATTTTTGATTTCCCTTACTCTTATATAAAGTATTTTTCTTTTGGAAAATTGCCTTTTTGTTTTTAAAAGTTAAAGAAATGTTAAGCTGATTTTTTGAAAATCAGATGAAAATGCTTGCGGGGGCAGGCTTGTTTTTTTAATAATAAAATAATTAAAAACTTAACAAAAGTTAACCCCAAAACTCGAAACGCGCGATTTGAGGGATTGTTGAACAGTGCGGAATTTGTTAAATATGTCACTTTGTTTAATAAACAAACGCTGTCACTCTTTTCAAAAATCGGCCAAAATTTAATAAAATCAATGAAAAAAGCTTGCTTGTCAGTTTTCAGCATGTAAGATTAATAAGGTGGGGACACATGTCGAAAACGTGCGTCGCTTGAAACACTACAAATATAAGTCAAAGAAGGTAAAATGGCAAAAGACGTAATTGAATTTGAAGGCAAAATTTTGGAGTCGCTTCCCAACGCAATGTTCCGAGTCGAACTCGAAAACGGGCACGAAATCCTCGCCCACATCTCAGGAAAAATCAGAAAGAATTTCATCAAAATTCTTCCCGGTGACAAGGTAAAAGTCGAAATGACGCCCTATGATTTAACCAGAGGAAGAATTACATACAGGTTAAAATAACGGCGGCCTAGACCCCCGGCTCCCCTCTCGGAGCGAACGCGGCAAAAATAAAACACTAGATAAGGAAAACAAAATGAAAGTAAGAGCATCAGTTAAAAAAATGTGCAAAGACTGCAAATTCATCAGAAGAAGAGGCAGAATCACAGTTATTTGTAAAAACCCTAAACACAAACAAAGACAAGGGTAAAAGCGGCAGCCGGAGTGAAGTCCGAAACGGTTACGCGAAGGCGGAAGCGAGCAGGACGAAACTTAGCAACAGCGACGTGGAAATCTTAGATTTCCTCAGGAGCCCTTAAGACAAAAAATAAATCAATCAGAAAAAAACATAAGGAGAAACAATGGCAAGATTGGCTGGGGTAGATTTACCTCGTAACAAAAGAATGGTTATCGCATTAACCTACATCTACGGTATCGGACCTGCACGTTCAGCTAAAATCCTCAAAGCTTGTGCAATTTCAGAAGACTTGAGAACAGATGATTTGACAGATGACGATATCAAAAAACTCAGAGACGAATTGTCTAACTACAACATCGAAGGTGACTTGAGAAGAGAAGAATCTCTTAACATCAAAAGACTTTCAGAAATCAACTCTTACAGAGGGATGAGACACAGAAGAAAACTCCCTGCCAGAGGACAAAGAACAAAAACTAACGCAAGAACAAGACGCGGTAAGAAAACAGGACCGGTTTCTAAAAAGAAATAACTAAGTTAGTTTAAGTACACTAGAGTAATAATTTAAAGGATATAAAAATGGCAAGACCAATTAAAACTAAAAAGAAAGAAAAAAAGAATGTATTGCAAGGTGTCGTTCACATTCAATCGACATTTAACAACACAATCGTAACTTCTTGCGACACACAGGGTAATGCTATCGCTTGGGCATCTGCCGGCGGATGCGGATTTAAAGGTGCAAGAAAAGGCACTCCGTTCGCAGCACAATCTGCAGCAGCACAAGTAGCAAAAAAATCTGTTGACCAAGGAATGAAAAAGGTTGAAGTATTCATCAAAGGACCGGGCTCAGGACGTGAAACAGCTATCAGAGCTATTCAGGCTGCCGGTTTGGAAATCACTTTGATCAAAGACGTGACACCAATCCCGCACAACGGATGCCGTCCGCCTAAGAAGAGAAGAGTGTAGCGGATTTTGACAGGCAAGCCGCGTGAACGTAAGTGAACCCAGTGCCTATGTGGAGCCGAACGTTGCTTCGGCGGAACGTCAGTAATCCAAGACCTCAAAAAGTTAATTAAGATAAAGAAAGACAAAGGAGTCAAAAATTGGCTAAATATACAGGACCTTCAAATAAATTATTTCGTAACTACGGTGTTACGGATTTATCTAACAGAAAGTTAGTTTCCTCATTGAGACAGACGGCTTCAGGTCAGCACGGTGCTGCGAGAAAAAAACTTTCTGACTACGCGATTCACTTGAATGAAAAGCAAAAAATCAGACTTACATACCTTGTAAGCGAAAAACAATTCGCAAAATATTACAACAAAGCTGCTAAATCAAAAGGCGTTACAGGCACGGTTCTTTTACAATTGTTGGAATCAAGACTTGACAACGTTGTTTACAAAGCAGGTTTTGCTACAACAAGAAAACAAGCCAGACAAATCGTTGGCCACGGTCACGTACTTGTTAACGGCAAAAAAGTCGATATTCCTTCTTTCCTCGTGAAAGCAGGCGACGTAATTACTGTCAGAACAAGCAGCAACGAATTTGTAAAAACTGTAATCGAGACTTTAGACGTAGCCGGTCCGGCATGGATGACTATTGATGCAAAAGCTCAAAAAATTACGTTTGACAGAATTCCTGAAAGAGAAGAACTCGATCCAGAATTCAAAGAACAACTCGTAATCGAGTACTACTCTAAATAATCCACAACGTTAAAATACTAACTATCAGGAGAAAAAAGATGGAATTAAAAATTAAATGTAATAACACAGTTACAAATTCAGACGGTTCACAATACGGAAAATTCGTAATCGAGCCGTTAGAGAGAGGTTTCGGAAACACTATCGGTAACGCGTTGAGACGTGTGTTGTTGTCTTCTTTGGAAGGCGCAGCTGTCACAGCTGTAAGAATCGAAGGTATCACTCACGAATATACAGCGGTTCCCGGAATCGTTGAAGACGTGATTGACATCATGTTGAACTTGAAAGGTCTTGTTGTTAAAACAGATTCAAGAGAGACTCAACAGTTGAGATTAGACGTTGACAAGCCGGGTCCGGTTTTGGCATCAGACATCCAGCTTCCTGCAGGCGTTAAAATTGTTAACCCTGACTGGTTGATTTGTACAGTTGCCGAAGGCGGTTCTATCCACGCTGATTTGATTGTTGAATCAGGAAAAGGCTATATCGCTCACGACGTTTTGAAAGACGGAAAAAGCGGCCTTCCTATCGATATGCTCCCGATTGATGCAACATTTATGCCTATCAAACGTGTTAGCTACAACGTAGAAAACACACGTGTAGGCGATGTTACAGACTTCGACAAACTTAACCTCGAAATCTGGTCAAACGGTTCAATCGATGTTAACAACGCGTTGTCACAATCAGCAAACATCCTGATTGAGCACTTTATGCAAATCGCTTCTATCACAGGAACTCCGGTGATTTCAATTCCTCAGGCTTCTGCGGTTATTGAAGAAGAAGTTGTTGCTGACGCTGCGGCACCTACAATTTCAATCGAAGATTTGGAATTGTCAGTTAGAGCATATAACTGCTTGAAAAGAGCAAGCATCAACAACATGGGCGAATTGCTCAAAAAGTCAGAACACGACTTGTTGAACATCAAAAACTTCGGCAAAAAGTCTTCTGACGAAGTCATCGAGAAACTTCACCAATTCGGTTTAGACTTGATGCCTAACCCTGAAGGCGTAGACTTAGAAGAATTAGTATAGTTCTCTATGTCTTTCTCCGGCGAGGCCGGACAGTAAAGTACAATATATTAAATAAGGACATAAAATAATGAGACACCAGTCTAAAAAACACCACTTAGGAAAAGCGCAAGACCAAAGAAAAGCTTTGTTGCGTTCTTTGGCGACTGAACTTATTTTGCACGGTGAAATCAAAACAACTATGACAAGAGCAAAAGCTTTGAAGTCATACGCTGAAGGCATTATCACTCTTGCGAAACAAGGCACGCTTCACTCAAGAAGACAGGCTGCAAAATTCATATTTGACAAAGAAACAGGCAAATTCATGAATTTTGAAACAGGCGAAGTTCTTGAAGGCGTTGAAAAAGCGGATAAAGAGAAAAAAGCAGTTGCTCAAACTATCTTGAGAAAATTGTTCTCTGAAGTCGGTAAAAAATACGAAAACAGAAACGGCGGATATACAAGAATCTACAGAATGCCACCAAGACGCGGCGACGCAGTCGAAATGGCTTTGATTCAATTGGTATAATCATCGCAGCGTAAGACATGCCAAGATATGCAATAATAATTGAATATGTCGGCACGAATTACGCGGGTTCGCAGATCCAGCCTGATGAAATCACGATTCAGTCGGAGTTGGAAAAAGCAATCAGTACATTGATAATTGGCGGCAGAGGGTGCCGCGACAAAGAGTCGACACCCCAGAACCGCCTGATAAAAACAGTATTCTCAGGCAGAACCGATGCCGGCGTGCATTCGACAGGGCAGGTTGTTCATTTTGACAGTGTAAAAGCGATTGTTGCTTCAAAGTTTTTAAACTCGATAAATGCAATTTTACCCGACGACATCAGCGTGAAATCAATTGAAGAAGTTGAGGACTCGTTTCATGCACAGTTGAGCGCAAAATATCGCCGTTATCATTACAAAATCGTCAACAGACGGTTTCGAAGTGCCTGGGATTCTCATTCTCTTCTCGTTCGAGAACCCTTAGACCTTGAGAGAATGAACGAAAGCCTTTCTTACCTCGTCGGAGAACACGATTTTTCTTCGTTCAAGGCGATGAGAACGGCGAACCCAGCCAAAGATTGTATTGTTTACAGTGCTTGTGCTTTGAAAAACGGTGACGAAATCGTTATCGAACTTGCAGCGAACAGGTTTTTGTACAATATGGTCAGAACGATTGTCGGTACGTTGCTTTTGATTGAACAAAACGGATTGAATCCCGGATTCATGAAGGAAGTTCTTGAAGTAAAAGACAGGACAAAGGCTGGACAAACAATCAGCCCTGATGGGTTGACATTGATTGAGGTTGGATACCAGCCTTATGAAAATAACCAGACAAGTAACCATATAAAATAAAAGGAAAACTGAAAATGAAAACTTATTCAGCAAAACCTCTTGAAGTCGAAAGAAAATGGTATGTGATTGATGCAGAAGGCCAAATCCTTGGTCGTTTAGCAACAGTTGCAGCTAACATTTTGAGAGGAAAAAATAAACCTGAATTTACACCTAACGTTGACACAGGTGATTTCGTAATCATCATCA
>CAZIVG010000012.1:0-13557 GCA_964542595.1 uncultured Muribaculaceae bacterium
GTGTGGATGACTTTAATTTCGTTCTCGCCGACTTTGAAAACATCTTTTTCCGTAAAAGTTTTTATATTCACAGGCGACTCAAAATTGTTCTCGAATCCAAAGCGCTTGAGCTGTTCGGGAAGGTTTTCGACCATAATTTTGTCGTTTTCGTGTACAAAAACAGGGACGTCAAAAATCCCTTGTGCCTCTCTTTCCCCGAGAATATGGTCAAAATGCCCATGCGTATTCAAAATATATTTCAGAGTTGCGCCTTGTTTTTCAAGTTCGTCTTTGATTACAGAAAAATCACCGCCCAAATCAATCACAACAGCCTCTTTCGAAGTTTCGTCAATTAAAAGATAAGCATTTGTGCCGATAAGTCCCAAAGGAAAAGTTTTTACAATCATAATTCATCCCTAAATAATGTGTCAGATATTTTGATTATACCAAGAAAGTCAACAAACTGAAATTCTACAAAATATCAATCGGATCCACATCCACAGTCAGTTTAATATCTTCCGGCAATCTTACTTGATTCAGAAAATTCAAAATAAACCTGTGACCTTTTTCGTTAAGTTTGTTTTTGACCAAAATCTGAAAACGATAAAATTCCTGCAAACGCTCAATCACACACGCACAAGGCCCCAAAACCGCTAAAGGCTCCGTCAAAGAACGCTTGTCAGTCAAATCCTTGAGCCTCATTGCGATTTCCTGAGCGCTTCGTTCCGCTCGAAACTGATTTTTCGAAGACAGCACAATCCTGATAACTTGTGTAAATGGGGGATAATCAAAGTCTTCTCGCGCCTCAATCTCTGTTTTGTAAAAACTGCCATAATCCTGCTCTTTCGCTGATTCAAGTGCAAAAAACTGTGGATTGTAAGTTTGAAAAATAACCTGTCCCGGGTTGTCACCACGGCCTGCACGCCCTGCCACCTGTGTCAAAAGCTGAAAACCTCGCTCACAAGAACGAAAATCAGGCAGGTTAAAACTATTGTCAGCATTGATAACCCCGACGAGAGTGACGTTCGGGTTATCCAGCCCCTTCGCCAGAATCTGGGTCCCGATTAGGATATCGATTTTTCCCGCAGAAAAGTCGTCAAGAATCTCGATATGTCTGTTTTTCTTATGCAAAGAGTCACTGTCCAAACGTTCTATTCGACAATCCGGAAAAAGCTTTTGGGCGATGATTTCAACCTTTTGGACTCCCGTTCCGCAATTTCTCAAAGCGTCACTTCCACACTTTGTGCATTCGCTCAAAAGAGGTTCCTCATGTTCACAATAATGGCACTTCAAACTCTGAGTCTGCGAATGAAAAATCAACGGAATCGCACATTTCGGACACTGAACCACCTCACCACACGCAAGACATTGCGTGTAAGTCGAAAACCCTCTTCGATTCAACAGGATTATAGTTTGTTTTTTCTCACGAAGGTTCTCCTGCACCGCATTCACAAGCATGCGCGAAAAAATCCCGTGATTGGAACGGAAATGCTCTTCTCTCATATCAACAACCCTGACTTTCGCAAAAGGATAATCGTTGAACCGTTTTTTCATTTCAAGAAGATTCCCCATGTTCGAAGCCCTGTAATAAGTGTTCACATCAGGAGTCGCGCTACCCAACAAAAGCGGTGATTCATTCAACTCAGCAAGTTTTTGAGCAACCTTTCTCGCATCATAACGAGGCGCAGGCATGGTCTGTTTATAAGAACTGTCATGCTCTTCATCAATAATAATCAAACCGATATTCTTCAAAGGTGCAAACACTGCCGAACGCGCGCCGGCAAGGATACGAATCTCGTTGTTTTTAATTTTTTGCCAAACATCAAACTTTTCACCCTCAGAAATGCTTGAATGCCAAAGTGCAGTTTTTTCAATCCCGAATCTTTTTGCGAGACGTTTTGTCAACATAGAAGCCAATGCTATTTCAGGCGCAAGAAAAAGAACGTTTTTTCCCTGCTCCAAAACTTCTTTTATCGCCTTAAAATAAACCTCTGTTTTTCCCGAAGACGTGACCCCGTGAAGCAATATTTCACAATGCGTGCCGAGTTTTTCTTCAATTTTTTTATAAACTTGTTCTTGTTCATCAAGAAGTTTCGGAAAGTCTTCAATAACTTGTGTTTTAAAGATTTCGAGCGGGTTACGATATAAATTCTCTTCCGAAATTTCCAAACAACCGCACGCCTCAAGCTTATTCACAGTAGCGCGTGTGGTTTTTGCTTCTTTTTCAAAATCGATTAACTTCGTTTTTCCTGATTTTTCAAGTTTTTCAAGAACTTCCACCTGTCTTTTCGTCGCGCCTTCAAAGGTTTTGAAGACAACATATTTTTCGTTTTGTTCTTTTTGCGCACCGTTTAAGAATTTCAAAGGCACAGCACACTGCAAAACTGCCTGAATACTGCAAAAATAGTAATCCGCCACCCATTCCAAAAATTTCAAATATTTAAGGTCAAAAATCGGCGTTTTATCGAGGATTTGTGCAATCGGTTTCGCCTTTATCCCTTCTTCGAGATAATTGGAAAAACCTGTCACATAAGCGTTTATCAGCCCCATTCGCCCGAAAGGAACAAGAACCGCATGCCCGATTTTTATTTCCGCTTTCAAATCTTCAGGAATCAAATAACTGAAAGTCCTTACCCCGAGACCTTTTACACAGGTAAGAACAAGGGCATATTTGTTCAACATGCCCGTTTGTTCATTATTTTTAATTGATTCTTCTTCGCTCAATTATTCTTCGTCCCCGATTGTCATCATTTCTTTCATTGCTTCATCAACTGCGTCTTTGAGCAACTCAAGATTCTCAGGAGAAACAGTAACCCCTTTTTTAGTCGGGAGCCAGTTTGCACCATCATCGGTTGTATAAAAAATCCTCAAATCGAGATAGCTTTTGCCCTTATATTCATTGATTGAAATCTGCAATTGTTCTGTTGCGCTTCTTGGAATAGTCGCAATCATTTTCGGTTCTGCCGCCATAAATTTCTCCTCTTTTTAATTCCAAAGTCAATTGTAACATGCAAATTTATGCAAAAACTCTTATTTTTAAGCTTTGTAACTTTAATAAAAAATGTTATATTATTAACATGGCAAAGATAAGAAATTTAGCACTCACAGATATTCCTAAGCTTAAAAAAATGATTTCTATGATTTCAAATTTAAGCAGTGCTGACGTGGGATTCGGGTTCAAATCATACGTGCCGTTCCCCTTCAATATGATTAACCGTCTTTTGCCTCTCGGGCTAAAATTCGCTCCTGACGCTTATGTTGCAATAGAAAACAACAAAATTTGCGGCTTGATTATAATAAAACCTCAAGAAAAAAACCCCCAAAGTTGGCGTATCAGCAAACTTTTCCTCGACGAGAACGCCTATGACGTCGGCAGACAGCTTGTGAGTTTTGTGATTACAAAATACGGAGCAATGGGCGCAAACACATTCACAGTGAAGATTGATGAAAACCATGAAGAACTCCTCGAACTCTTCTCAAAAGGCTGCGGTTTCAGGGTTTGTGCGTCTGAACAACTCTGGAAAATGAACGAAATAAGACTCTCTTCTTCATCATTGGACAAAGGCTTTTTCAGACCGTTCAAAAACTCTGATGCGTCTGTTGCCGCAAGCATTTACAACGAATTAATCTTTCCTCACTTCAGATACTCTCTGGCGAAAACTCCTGCAGAGTTTGAAAACGTAATTTGCAGCGGTTTACACAAAACCTGTTTTTTCAGATACGTAATCGAAGATCGCTCAAAACACGCAATTAAAGGCTATTTCTCAATCCAAACCGACGACAACGAAAACTTTATCTTGAATGTTGATTTGGTGAGTGCTTTTGATAATTACCTTTGCGACGTGATTAATTTCGCGATAAGCCAGATTTTGATGAGAAAAAAGCACTTTAACCTTTATTTCAGAAATAAAAAATATCAGGTCAACGGCACAAAAACAGAAAAGTTCCTCATAGATAACGGATTCAAAAACGTCAAAAACCAGATTGTTCTGGTAAAAGACTATTACAAACGCATTCAAGAAGACGAAAGATACTCAAAACCCGCAATCGCCTTCAGCGAAATCTCAAGAAACCCTGCGTTTAAGGTTTAATTTTCTTCTACAAACTCGCTCAAATCCAAAGATGTTTGGCCGTCTTCGTCACCGTTGTCTCTGGCTTGTTTCTCGATGTCCATAATCTTTGCGAGAGTTTTCGCATCACCTTTAAGTTTAAAATATTCTTTGAATTTTGGCGTTGTACGAAGGTTGAATGAACGACCGTTCTTGTCTCTGTTTCTTGAAATAAGGCCCATTTTCAAAAGTTCGGCAACGTGTTCATAAGCACTTGAGCGCAATTCTTTTAAATAAGACTGCCTGATTGGTTCTTTCAAAGCAATTACCGTAAGCGTTTTCAGAACAGACGGTTTCAATTCCACAGGACAAAGCTGTTCCACGATGTCCATAAAGTCTTCTTTTACCTGCAAAATGTATCCGTTTTCATCATCAATTTCAAGCGCACCTTCTCTCGCAGAATAGTCCATAATCAATTCCAAAAGGGCTTCTTCAACAACATCCGGCTCCTCCTTCAAGATTTCAGCGATATCTTGAACCTCGAGCGCCTGTGCTGTTATGAAAAGTACTGCTTCAATTTTTGCTTTTAGTGACATAATCCTCGACTCTCCACCGTAATTATACTATAGAAGCAGAAATCATACTACTGCAAGCTTCCATACGCTTTTTCAACTCACCTGTCGGCACGTAATAAGGCGTTACGGTCATAATTTTTGCGGCAATATTCGGATAATAATAAATAAATCTCAACTCGCTGTCTGTCAAAGGGAGTTGGGTGTGAACGTTTGCATAACGTGCAAGTTCAAGAATATTTCTGGCCTCATCTTCATCATGAAACTCAAGTTCAAGATTCGTGTAAACGTTCCTAAATCCTTTGATTCCGCCGTATTCTCCAACCGTAATCATTCTTCCTGTTTCAACGATTTCAGGCTCACCTCTGCCCAATTCTTCATAATCGTAAAGTTCATAATTTCTTCTGTCCTTAAGCGCACCATCAGCGTGAATACCTGACTCATGCGCAAAAGCGTTGCTGCCCATTGCTGGCTGGTTTGCAGGAATCGGAACGCCAAAAGCGTGAGAAGTGTATTTCGCCAGCTTCCAAGCCTTTGAAAGGTCAATGTTGGGGTCAACTTCGTATTTTCCCTCAAAGCCGCTGGATTTGAGGATTGCCAAAAGACAAGAAATCAAATCAGCGTTCCCCGCGCGTTCACCCATTCCGTTAATAGCAGTATTTATGTAAGCGTTCACATCCGCATCAATTGCGGCTTTTGCGCCCAAAACAGAGCAGCCTGTCGCCATACCCAAATCATTATGAAAATGCATTTCCATATCAATTCCGGATTCTTTCGCAATTGTATAAATCCTGTTATATGCGGTTTGAGGATCGTCATAACCCAAAGTGTCACAATATCTGAAACGGCTTGCACCGTGTTTTTTACACTCTTTCGCATATTCAACAAGATACTCCAAAGAACTTCTTGAAGCGTCTTCTGCATTGACTCCGATGACTTGTGCACCACAGGTTTTCGCCGCATCAATTGCTTCACAGGTTTGTTTCAAGATATCTTCTTTTGACATCTTTCCGCCATATTTGCCGTGAATCATCTGCTCGGAAGTTGACTGAGAAAGATTGATATACTTCAATCTCGGCACGTTTTGGAACGATTTAATTACATCCTCAGAAACCGCTCTCATCCAGCCGGAAAGCTTTGTTGTAGCTATTACCCCTCGATCTACAAGCTCCAAATTCCCGTTGAGATAATTCAATTCGTGACGAGTGGTCGGAAAACCGAATTCTGACTGAGTTATCCCCATATCGTCCAACATTATATTAATTATAGTTTTTTGAAGCTTAGCCAGCCCCAAGCGTGATGTTTGGACTCCGTCTCTGTTTGTTACGTCAACAAAATATATTCTTTTTTTAGACTTGTTTTTTGTCTTATTAGTCATAATTTTATGCTCCGCTGAGTGTTTAATCAGTTCTCGTGCTTGTTTTCAAATACGATTATATCACATTTTTGCCTGTTTTAGCGAATTTGTAATTATTCAGGACTATAAATTTACTTAACCTGTTAAGGCAATGTATTTTTTTGCAGGAATGTAAAAATAGAAATGTGAGTGAGAAGAATTTCGCTCAACAAGAATTTAAAGGAGAAAGATGTATGAAAAAGATATTATCAGCAGCCATAGTTGCTGCAACAACACTCATGTTAAGCGCCACTGCTTTTGCTTCTTGCCCGTTGAAGAACCACCAGACCTCTTGCAGTATGGGGAAAATCACGGGTGCAGCCGCACCGGTTAGTTATATAGTTGCACCGGCTCAAGAAAGAACTTATATGCCGCCTTGCAAAAACTGTGTTCCGAAGAAAAATTGGTTCCAAAAATCAATGACTCCGTTCACAGGGGTATATAATGCGGTCTTTGGGCCTTTTACAAACCTCTACAACTAATGCAGCTATAGAATCATTGCCAGAACCATAAGCAGAATGCTGCCGACTTGAATGCCGGTATTAATCCGGCGGGCCCACTTATTGGAGTCATATTCCTGAGAAGTCTTTTTGGCTGTTGTAACAGCTAAAAGTCTCTGGACACGAGCGTCATCACCGTCCGTAAAAGTTCTGTGAAAGACCTGTGATTCCAGGCGGGCCAGACGCTGGGAGGAAGTCTCGTTTGTGTATCTTTTACCAAACAGGCTTTTTTCCAAAACGTCTAAATCATAACTCTGTCCGGCGTAATTACCGACTGTTGAAGCATTGTCGCTTCGACTGTCAACCGGGCGGGACTGGATTTCGGGAACTTCGTTTTTTGAGTTTTCATAACTGTAATAATTATATTGTGAGTCACCCGAATCTTTTGAAGAATTATCCAAATTGTCATCTTCGTAATTGTAACCTTTGTCAAAAACTATTTCGTCACTCGATACATCCGAATCATCTGCGGCAAGTCTGTCCCCTCCCAAAAGTTTGCTGCGCAAAGCATCGACTCTTTCATTCAAAGAGGCGGTGCTTTCTTTTTTATAAACTTGTTTTTCAAGTCTTGAAAGTCTTGAATAGATTTCATCGTTAGGAAAACTCTTTTTAAAAACTTTTTGTTCAAGTTTATCCACTATCGGATATTTTATTCCCGCTTCGGCTTTTGGACCGATATCAGAGGTTGTATTTTGTGCAGAATTGGCAACAGGTGCTGCTCCACCTGTGACTCCCGGATTCAAGTCCTTATAAATCCTATTTATTCTTGAATCGGCAGAAGAGTTGTAAGTCATTCCGTAAATGGCTTTTTCCAGTCTGTTAAGCCTAGAGAGGGTGTTTTCATTTTGGTATGTGTAACCGTAATAACTTTTTTCGATATCATTTAACCTTGGAACATTGGCGTCTGCCGCAAGAACCATGCCCGACATCACGAAAAATGCGAACAAAAACAGTATTAATTTTTTTATTAATTCCGAGAATTTTTCCATAAATTGAGACCTTAACAAAATTGTCCACTCTTAAATTAAGGTGGTTTTAAATATGTCTCAATTCTCCTGAAATCAATCTTTTTTAAAAAAAATAATACGCAAAAAATTACACTTTCAGAGAATGTTTCTTCACAAGCAAAGCAAAAACTAACCCGAAGAATGAGTCCTTCGGGTTAGAGTTTTTTATTTTATATTTTCAAAAGTTAATCAGCAGTATTTTTTGACAATTTTGTCGAGCATAGCAACAAAAGTGTCTTCATATTTTTTGCAATTCTCTTCAGATTTTGCCTCAAACCTCAGTGTGAAAACAGGTTCCGTATTGCTCTGCCTAATCATAGCAAAACCATCCTCGAGAATAATCCTCATACCGTCTATAGTTATGATGTCTTTAATTTCAGCACCAAACAGGCCGGAATTTTTCTCAACTTCTTTTGAAACATCTTCAAGAACAGGTTTTTTAAAGTCATTCGGACAATGGAAACGGACCTCTTTTGAAGAACAAACCCCTTCAAACGGCGTCAACATGTCTTCTATCTTAAAATCAGGATTGCACTGTTTGTGCTTTGCAATAATTTCAATAACTCTGCAACCCGCATACACAGCATCATCAAACCCGTAATATCTGTCCTTAAAGAACGTGTGCCCTGACATTTCACCCGCAAGGATTGCGTTTTCTTCTTTCATTTTAGCTTTGATATAACCATGGCCTGTCTTTGTCATGATTGCGTTTCCGCCCATTTTGTTGATTGTGTCATAAAGCACTTGAGAACATTTTACCTCTGAAACAACTGCAGGACACTCGCCTCTTTTTGCAAGAGGTTCAATAATATCCGCCGCATAAATCAACAAGAGTTTGTCACCTGTCATGCTTCTGCCTTGTGAATCAACGACCCCGATTCTGTCTGAGTCTCCGTCAAAAGCAATCCCGACATCAGCATTTTCTTTAATAACAGTTTCTTTAAGCACTGCAAGAGTCTTTTCGTCACTGGGGTTCGGATGGTGGTTCGGGAAGTTTCCGTCGGGCTCTGTGAAAAGTTCAACAACCTCACAGCCCAAATCTCTGTAAAGCTGAGGAGCAACAACGCCTGCAGTCGCGTTTCCACAGTCTGTAACAACTTTTATACCTCTTCCGATTGAAGCAAATTTATTCACGATATTTTCGCTGTACTGCTCAATAATATCGTATTTTTTTATGAAGCCGTGTCTAACGGAAGATTCTTTCGAGCCTGCTTCTTCCATAGCGTATTTTTTGACTTCTTTAATTTGTTCTTCCGTCAAAGAACCTCTGTTAAAAGTCATTTTCAAGCCGTTGTATTCACTCGGGTTGTGGCTTGCCGTAACAATCAATGCCCCGTTGACTTTTCCTTTTCCGATAATGTTTTCAGGGATTTGTGCAAACTCTGAGTAATAACCGATTGGAGTTGGCCCCATTCCGAGGTTCAAAACATTTGCCCCTGTGGAAGTGACACCTTTTATCAAAGACTCGGTCAAAGAAGGAGAATGTGTTCTGGCATCCATCATAACAGTTACCCAAACGTCTCTGACATCTTTTTCTTCGCCTGATTTTGCATTTTTGTTGATGCATTCCAAAATATATTTTATGTAACCTCTACCTGCAAGGTAAAAAATCTCTTCCGTTACATCCTCGCCATAGATTCCTCTTATGTCATTTTTTCCAAAAGCCCTAAAGTCCAAAGTCTTGCTCATAACTATCCCTTCAAAAAATACTCTTTCAAATATTATTCCATAAATTGGGATAAAGGTAAATCTTTGGTATAATCAACTCATGAAAAATTATTTCAATGAAAAAAATTGTGCAAAACTCTTTCTCCTCCCTGCTTTGCTTGGGACTGGGATTTTCATTGTGATTCCGGTATTTTTTTCATTTTATTTAAGTTTTTGTGAGTGGGATCTGCTTTCAGAAATTAAATTCGTAGCGTTTAAAAACTATTTGGAACTTTTTTCAGGTGCGCAATTCGGGTTAATTCTCAAAAATACTTTTGTCTTTGCATTTTCGACTGCAATTATTGCAATCATTATTCCGCTAATTCTGGCTGCGGCTTTGAACAACAAAATCCGAGGAAGCGAGTTTTTTAAAACAGCATATTTTTTGCCTTTCATAACGCCGATGATAGTAGTGGCAATCGTTTGGGAATGGATATTCGACCCGAATTTCGGTTTTTTGAATTACCTCCTCAAAGCCAACATAAACTGGCTTTATGACACAAAAACAGCGATGATTGCGCTGATAATCGTCTCTTCGTGGAAATTAATCGGCTACAACATGGTGATTTTGCTTTCCGGCTTTTCAGGGATAAATCAAAATGTCTATGAGGCCGCAAAAATCGACGGCTCGGGGATTTTAAACACTTTTTTCAGAATCACTCTGCCGCTTTTAAGCCCGACGATATTTTTCGTGCTGGTTATAACAACGATTTCGTCTTTTCAGGTTTTTGACCTGATTTACCTTATGACACAAGGCGGACCGTTGGATTCCACAAACGTGCTTGTTTATTGGGTTTATAAAAACGCTTTTGAATTTTTCAACATTGGTCAAGCCTCTGCAGGCGCATATATTTTATTTTTAATAATCCTACTTTTGACCGCCATCCAATGGTCAATCAGAAAAAAATGGGTTTTTAACGAATAAATAGCCCGACTGCGGATTATTAAACAAAAACTTCACGTATAAAATATTAAACAAATTTACGTGGAGAATTAAAATGGAAAAAATAACTGTCAGCGACTACCTCGTGCAAGAGCTCTCGAAACTCGGTATCGAAGAGTTTTTCGGACTCCCCGGAGACTATAATTTTAACATCCTGAATTCAATCGAAAACAACAAAAATACAAAATGGGTCGGCTGCACAAACGAACTTAATTCAGGGTATGCCGCGGACGGTTATGCAAGAATAAAGGGTTATGGTGCCATTGTGACAACTTTTGGCGTAGGTGAACTGTCTGCAATAAATGCAATCGCGGGCAGTTTCGCAGAAGGAGTCCCTGTAATCAAAATAGTCGGCGCACCCGCTACAAAGTTTATTGTAAATAATGTTTTGAAACATCACAACTTTATGGAACCTGATTATTTTGCGTTTGAAAGCGCTTATTCAAACGTCGTTCAGGCCACAGTCTTTTTAGGCAAGGAAAACCCGAAAGATGAAATCGACAGAATTTTGGAAACCTTTGTAAAGTCTAAAAAACCTGTTTATATCGCAATTCCCGAAGACGTTTGCTTAATCGAAATCGACAATATATCAAAAATCAAAGAACCCCAAAGCAATGAAATCAATCTTCAAGAATCTGTTGAATTCGCTTACGGGTTGATAAAAAGAGCAAACAATCCGGTCGTTTTAGCTGATATTTTGGTTCAGAGAAATTTTGCAACAGAAAGTTTCAAAAAATTTCTTAAAAAAAGCGGCATAAACTCAGCCTCTATGATTATGTCAAACGGCATGATTGAATGGAGCGACCGTTCATTTATGGGGACGTACCTCGGGAGGTTTGAAAACAAAGATATTTATAAAAAAGTAAACGAGTCTGACTGCGTGATTTGCTGCGGAGTGATTTTGTCAGACTTTAACACTCTCGGCTTCGATTTTAACTTCGACCCAAAAGCAAATATTCAAGTTTTCGGAAATCATGTCATTATCCAAAACCAAAGGTATGAGGAAGTTTACATGCCTGACTTTTTTGAAGTTTTATCAGAAAAATTAACATCACGAGGAATTTCTGTAATAAAAAATCGTCCAAAATTTGATTTTACAGACAAAAGTGAAATTTCAGGAGAAAAAATTACAGATTTTAATTATATTTTGCCGCGTTTTCAAAGCTTTCTAAAGCCTAATGATATGATTTTTGTCGAAACAGGAATCCTCGAATTTTTCGGAGCGGTTTTGACCATGCCTGAAGGCGCACAGGTTTATAATCAGTGTCTTTGGGGTTCAATCGGCTGGGCAACGCCTGCTTTTTTCGGAGCTGCATGCGCAGCGAAGCACCACAAATTCAAAAACAGAAGAGCAGTTCTTTTCACAGGAGAAGGAGCACATCAACTTACTTTTCAGGCTTTGAGCGATTTTGTGCGCAATGGGCTAAAGCCTATAATTATTGTTTTAAATAATTCAGGTTACACGATTGAACGAATTCTCTCAAAAGATCCTGACAATGCTTATAACGATATTCCTTGCTGGAATTATACAGAATTTCCAAAGGTTTTCGGAGGAGATGTCTGGTGCAAAAAAGCAAGAACTGACAAAGAGTTTGATGAAGCCCTGAAAGAAGCGGAAAAAGAAAACGAAAAAAGAATGTGCTATATCGAAGTTTTCACGGATAAAACCGACATTCCGTTTTTGATGAAAGACTATATTAATTTTCGTCAGAACAAAAAATAATTCGAAACCTATTCTGAAATAGCTTTGTTAATAAGCAATTCCAATTCTTTCATTGCCCTTTCAAGACTGTCGTTAACGACTTTAAAATCATATAATTTCGAACATTCAATTTCTCTAAAAGCCTCATTCAATCGATTCTGGATAGCCTGTTCGTCTTCTGTATTTCTTCCTCTGAGACGACTTTCCAACTCTTCAAGAGATGGCGGCAAAATAAAAATCAAAATTGAATCAGGGAGTTTTTCCTTAATCTGGAGGGCGCCCTTCGTCTCAATCTCAAGAATCAAATTTTCGCCTTTGTTAAGCGTTTTTTCTACCCAAGCCTGTTTTGTGCCGTACAAATTCCCGTTGAATTCAGCCCATTCCAAAAATTCACCGTTTTTTACAGCTTCTTCAAAATCTTCTCTTTTTGTAAAAAAGTAGTTCACTCCATCGATTTCACCGGGTCTCGGATTTCTGGTTGTGGCAGAAATCGAAAGCTGAATATCTGAATGCTGAGCGAGCAAAGCTTTCAACAGCGTGCCTTTTCCAACACCTGATGATCCTGATATTACGAACAATTTCCCTTTTTTATTTTTCATAGTGATACAAATTATACATTAGAAATAATAAAAAAACATTAAAATAATTTCTTTTAATTTAGCAATAACGGAAAATACATTAAATTATTCTCCCGAAAATGATGTTAAATTCATACTTGGTTACCTGAAAAAAGTATGAGTACAAAGAAAAACATAACCGAATACAAGCAATTAACAGGACTTGCCAGGCATTTGATTTATTTAAGAATAAAAAATCAAAGATTAAAAGCGGGTCTCGCGAAAAAGAATGCCCTTCTTGAGAAAAAGGAAGAAGAACTTAAAATTTACATAAACAAGTTCCTCGAAAACGAACAAAGATGGGCCGCAGTCAATTATATCAACAAAAATATAAACTCGACTCTCACAATGGACTCTATTTTTGAATTCATAAACATTGAGCTTGCAAACCTTCTCAACGTTGATTATTGCGCGGTTTGCACAATTGACGATGCATTCGAACAATATGTGCTTCAAAGAAACGATCACTTCGAATGTACGGAATATTTAAAAAGCTTTCTATCAGAAAATTTCTGCCTTGAAAAAGGTGCCGAAGTTGACAAAACAACTGTGGCGAATATCTTCAATAACAACCTTAATCCCGCTTACAAAGCTATTCCATTAATGAACAAAACAAAAATCTTCGGGATGATTTTTATTCACAGAGAACTTGAACCGATTACAGATGAACACATGAAAGTCCTCGACATGGCCGCAGACAGCATTTCTATGGCACTATTAAACGCCTATTGGTTTGCAAAATTAGAAAAAAGTAACAACCGCAAATTAGAATTTCTTGCACATCTTGCCCACGAATTCAAAACCCCGCTAAACGCAATCAACGGATTTTCTTCCATTATGTACAATGATGACCTCCCGAGAGAAAGAAGAATGAAATTCTACAAAAATATAATAAATGCAGCAAAACACCTCTTGCAAGTCGTTGAATATACGATGGAAATGGCACGCGCCGAAACCGACAAACTGAGACTTTCTTGCGAAGAATTTGACCCAACGGAAGTAATTAAGGAAATCTTGGCAATATTAGACGAAAGAAGAAAAAGCAGAAATCTGACTCTGAACAAAAACCTCTCACCGGGAACAAT
>CAZIVG010000012.1:13567-16460 GCA_964542595.1 uncultured Muribaculaceae bacterium
GTCAAAGCGGTTTTGTAGAAGTTTTGTCTTGCTTCCGTGACGGAAAATATTATTTTGAAGTCAAAGATAACGGCGAAGGCATTGACCCCAAAGAACAAGACAAAATATTTGAATTTTTCAGCCACATAAACCGAAACAAGTTCGAAAATGAGGACGGCTCAGGGGTCGGGCTGTCTTTGTGCAAAAAAATCATAAGCCTTCATAAAGGTGAAATTAACTTCCAGTCAGAAGTCGGAAAAGGTTCTGTTTTTTGGTTCACACTTCCTTCCAAAATTGACGCAAAAGACGAAATTATTAAGCAAAATTAAACACATGTGAGAACATGCCTTGCATGGTTTCTTTTTTGTAATAAAATTGATATACACTGGATGCTCTATGGACGGCATGTCATAAGCGTTCAAACATTCTAACTAACAAAAAGGAGAATAAACTATGCCAAAGATGAAAACACACCGAGCAGCCGCAAAACGCTACAAAGTGACTGCTTCCGGAAAAATCTTGAGACACTCTGCCGGCAAAAAACACTTGCTTGAACACAAGTCAATCAGCAGAAAAAGAAAGCTTTCAGGAATGACTGAAGTTTCTGAAGCGAATTTGAAATTAATTTCAAAAGAATTACCTTACATGAAGTACTCAAGATAGGAAGAGGTTGAACAATGAGAGTTAAACGCGGAAACGTCTTAAGAAAAAGACATAAGAAAATATTAAAACTTGCTAAAGGCTTTATCGGAGCAAGAAGCAGAATCTTTAAAGTTGCTAACACAGCTGTAATGAAAAAACTTAAATATCAATACAGAGACAGACGCAACAAGAAAAGAGCATTGCGTAGATTGTGGATTGTCAGAATCAACGCAGCTGTGAGACAACACGGCTTGAGCTATTCTAAATTTATGAACGCTCTTAAAAAAGCTGAGATTCAAGTTAACAGAAAAATGTTAGCCGAAATGGCCGTTAACGAACCTGAAGCTTTCTCAGTAGTCGTCGAATCAGCTAAAGCTAAAGCATAGTAAGCTTAGCCAAAAGATTAACAAAATACCCTGAAAATTTATGCCAAAAGGTGTGACATTCAGGGTATTTTTATTATATTATTGAGTTATGAAAAAAATATTGTTGATAGTGTTGTCTGTTTTGTTGGCACTGCCTGTTTCAGCTTTAATGCTTCAAGGCAATGCTCAATTTAATGCAGAGATGGCGAGAGAAGAGGTTTTCAATAAAATTGACTATGCTCTTGGCCCAAATGCATTTCGAGACTATTGGGAAGACCCTAATAATGCTGCAAACTACGAAGCACTTTCACAAGGAAAAACAAAAGTCTCAAATCGACAGCTTTCGTTATTTTCTGACGGAACTTACGGGGTAAGATACACAAATGACCCTTATCACAATTACTACTATCAAAAAGACGGAACATTGTTCAAAGTTGACGTATTAAACAAACCGTTTTATGTTTACCCTCACCGCTCAGTTGCTTACAACAGATATGGCTCTTTCAAAAATGCAACTTATGCCGTATCAAAAAGTGAACAATACCTTTACGATATCCAGAAAAACCTCATGGGACATTGGGTTGATGATACCTGTTACGATGAAAAAGGCAACGTTTTGATGCTCAGAAAAACGACAGATTAATGAAGTTTTTAAAATTCCAAAGCATAGATTCAACAAACACATACGCTCTTGAAAATTTCGACAAACTCGAACACAAAGACGTAATTTCAGCTGAGGAACAAACTCAAGGCAGAGGCCGATTCAACAGAAAATGGATAAGCAAAAATCAAAAAAACATCTACGCAACATTCGTTTTAAAACCCTCAAAAAAAGATTTTCTGGTCAATCTAACCCAATATCTTTGTCTCGTTTGCGTTAAGACAATGAAAAGTTATGGGGTCCAAACGTCAATAAAATGGCCAAACGACGTCTTATATGAAGGAAAAAAACTTTCCGGAATCCTTTGTGAAACCGATTCAAAAAACAATGAAATAAAAGGAGTCGCTCTAGGAATCGGAATCAACCTTAACTCCACTCAAAAAACCTTTGAAAACATTGAAAAACCGGCAACTTCTCTAAGCTTGATTTTGGGAAAAGAAATAGACAAAGATGATTTTTTGAATCGACTTTGCGAAGAGTTTTTCAAAAACTATGACAATTTTGAAGAAAACGGATTTTCTGCAATTAAAAAAGAATATTTAGAAAACATAAACTTTCTGGGACAAAAAATAAAAATCCAAAACCACGAAAATGAAGCACCAAAAGAATTTATCGCAAAATCAATCGACGAAAGAGGATTCTTGATTGTTTATGATGAAGACGGTGAGGAAAAAACAATATTTTCGGGCGACATAATTTAGCACCACTCAACAATTCTAATGACTTAAAAGTGAAATTAATGTAAAATTATCAAACAGAACAAAGTTAGGAAAAATATCATGCAAGAAAACAGATCAGAATCTAAAATCATAATCACAATTTCAGGCGCAGACAGAATCGGGATTGTCTCAAAGGTCACAACCGTTCTTGCCGAATACAAAGTGAACATCGAAGACATTAAACAATCAATCATGCAAGATTATTTTGTAATGTTCCTCCTCGGTGGCATCGAGTCATCCGACAAGTCTTTCAAAGAAATTAAAGAAGCAATTTTGAAAGTAGGAGAAGAGTTGGGAATGGAAATTTGGGTTCAAAAAAAGCAAATTTTCGACAAAATGCACAACATTTAGACACACACTGAATTAAATTTAACGACAAAGGGGAAAAAATGAATTTTATAAATGCAGAGTCTGTACTTGAAACGATTGATATGATAAGAGTCCACCATCTGGACATCAGAACGGTAACGCTTTCATTGAGTCTTCGTGATTGTTGTGACAGCGATGTAAAAAATGTCGGAGAAAAA
>CAZIVG010000013.1:0-16229 GCA_964542595.1 uncultured Muribaculaceae bacterium
TAATATTTAAATACCACAAATCGTTAGAATGTAATCTGTGTGTCCGCCAAAATCCGCTTCTTGGATTATTGGCGCTTCGGAAAACGTCGTTTCCCTCCGCATGGGGCAAAGCCCCGCCAAAATCCGCTTGCCTAATTAGTGATTTTAGGGTAATATGTAGCGTAAATAGTGAATTAATTCACGATATTGGTCTAATTAAAAATAAGTAAATTGTGTAACAGTTATGAAAGAGGAGAAGTCAATGAGCCAACAGACTCAAGCCGGAATCGACTACTCGAAGGTGGATGAGATAATCTCTGCTTGCGGGTGTAAGAAGTCACATTTGATTGCAATTTTGCAAAAAGTACAAGAAGAATTTCGTTATCTGCCGATTGACGTAATGACATATATCGGGACGAAAATAGAGGGCCTGTCCCCCGCAACGGTCTATGGCGTAGCCACTTTCTACGCGCAGTTCAGCCTTGAGCCTAAAGGAAAATACGAAGTCAAAGTCTGTGACGGAACAGCCTGCCACGTTAGAGGCTCAATGCCTGTGTTGAATGCGATTCACCAGTGGCTTGAACTCAAAGACGGTCAATTCACTACTGCTGACGGATTGTTCTCTGTTGAAACAGTCAGCTGCCTAGGGGCTTGCGGGTTGGCGCCTGTTGTTGTCATAAACTCTACCGTTTATCCTCAAATGACTGCAGACGCAATAAAAATCGTTATTCAAACAATTATGACAGAAGAGCATGAGGGCAATTAGATGACAACATTAATTAATATAAACAACGAACAAGAAAAAGTTAAAGAAATAATTAAGGCCCAAGGCCTTCGTGTTCTGGTTTGTGCAGGTACCGGCTGTGTCGCTAACGGCTCGATGAAGGTTATTGAAAAATTTAAAGACCTCGGCGCAAACATTCGCCCGATGACCCAACAAGACAAGGTCACCATCGTTCCGACAGGCTGCCACGGCTTCTGTGAACAGGGCGTTTTGGTTGTTATTCCTGACCTTGACGTGACTTACGTAAAAGTAAAAGCAGACGATGTTGAAGAAATCGTAAAAAGCCACATCGAAGAAGGAAAACCGGTTGAAAGGCTCCTTTACACAGACCCGCAAAGCGGTGAACACGTTTTCAAAAACGAAGAAATCAATTTTTATGCAAAACAAACCAGAACATCACTCGCAAACTGCGGTCACATCAATGCAGAGTCGTTAGACGAAGCTTTGGCTGTGGGCGCTTATGGCGCGTTGCACAAGGTTTTGGAGCAAAACAATCCCGATGCCGTAATCGATGAAATCGAAAAATCAGGCCTCAGAGGAAGAGGGGGCGGAGGCTTCCCAACAGGCAGAAAATGGCGTTTTACCGCTGCAAATAAAGGCGGAAAAAGCTATGTGGTCTGCAACGGAGACGAAGGGGACCCGGGCGCTTTCATGGACAGAAGTGTCATGGAAGGCGACCCTCACAAACTTCTCGAAGGTATGGCGATTGCGGGTTATGCAATTGGAGCGGATGAGGCTTATATCTATGTCAGAGCCGAATATCCTCTCGCAATCCAACGTTTGAGAGTCGCAATAAAAGAAGCCGAAGAAAACGGTTATCTTGGAAATAATATTATGGGTTCGGGCTTTAACTTCGAAATCCACATCAAAGAGGGCGCAGGCGCTTTCGTTTGCGGAGAAGAAACAGCTCTTATCGCGTCAATCGAGGGCGAAAGAGGAATGCCTCGTCCGAAACCGCCGTTCCCTGCTAATAAAGGACTTTTTGGTCGTCCGACTTTGATTAACAACGTCGAAACCCTTGCTAACGTTCCCGTTATCATTGAAAAAGGGGCAGACTGGTTCAGTTCTTTGGGAACAGAACGTTCAAAAGGTACGAAAACATTTGCTTTGACCGGTGAAGTAAACAACACGGGGCTTATCGAAGTTCCGATGGGAACGACTTTGAGAGAAATCGTTTTCGATATCGGAGGCGGAATCCGTAACGGCAAAAAATTTAAAGCCGTACAAATCGGCGGACCGTCAGGCGGCTGCTTAACCGAAGAGCATCTTGACCTTAAAATGGATTATGACAACCTTATCGCTGCGGGCGCAATGGTCGGCTCAGGCGGTCTCGTTGTAATGAACGAAGATACTTGTATCGTTGAGGTTGCGAGGTTCTTCATGAACTTTACCCAAAACGAATCTTGCGGAAAATGCGTTCCTTGCCGCGAAGGTACGAAAAATATGTTAAAAATCCTTGAAAGAATCGTAAAAGGCCAAGGCGAAATGAAAGATATCGGCACGCTCGAAGAACTTGCTGCAGCGGTCAAAGACGGATCTCTCTGCGGTCTTGGAAAAACCGCTCCGAACCCGATTCTTTCGACATTGAAATACTTTAAAGACGAATATATCGCTCACATCAAAGACAAGAGATGTCCTGCGGGTGTTTGCGAAGCAATGAAAACAATCACAATTGATGCAGAGCTTTGCAAAGGTTGTACAAAATGTTCAAGAAGCTGTCCTGTCGGTGCAATCGAGGGAACAGTGCGCAACGTTCACACAATCGACCAGTCGAAGTGTATAAAGTGCGGCGCGTGCTTCAGTTCTTGCCCATTCAAGGCGATTAAGCAGAATTAAGGTCTTTGGTAAAGGCTGATGATTTGATTTTGTGAAGCCTGTGACACAAAGTGAACCGAGCGAATAAAATAAAATTGTCAGACGTAAAAACAAAATGAAAGGTAATAAAAAATGAGCGATATAAAAACATTAACAATTAACGGAAAAGAAGTTGCGTTCACAGACGAACCCAACCTCCTTGAAGTAATAAGAAAAGCGGGCTTTCACGTTCCGACATTCTGCTACCGTCCTGATTTGACTCAGTTTGGGGCTTGCAGAATGTGTGTCGTAGAAATCGAAGGCCGAGGAATCCAATCTTCTTGCACAATGCCTCCTGAGGCAGGTTTGAAGGTCAAAACAAACTCTGAAAAAACCAGAAGAATCAGAAAAACCGTTTTGGAACTCCTCCTCGCGAACCACGACAGAGAATGCACAACCTGCGACCGCTCCGGAAAGTGCGAATTGCAGCAGTACGCTGAAGAATACGGAATCAAAGAGATTGACAAATACGTCCAAAAAGCAAAAGAGGACTTTGAACCAATCGACAACTCAAACCCTTCTCTCGTAAGAGACCCGAATAAGTGTATCCTTTGCGGGGCTTGTGTCAGAGCGTGTGACGAGTTTCAGGGTCACGCTGTTTTGGGATTTGCAAACAGAGGCTCAAAAACAGTTGTTCAGCCGATGGCCGGAAAGGCGCTTTCTCAAGTTGATTGCGTTTTCTGCGGTCAGTGTCAGGCGGTTTGCCCGACAGGCGCTTTGACTATCAAAAATGAAGTCAACGCTGTTTGGGACTTGGTGACAAACCCCGAAAAGAAAGTTGCGGCTCAAATTGCACCTTCTGTCAGGGTTGCTTTGGGTGAAGAATTCGGGCTTGCTCCGGGTGAAAACACAATCAAATTAATCAACTCCGCTCTCAAGGAAATCGGTTTCGATTTCGTTTTTGATACGAATTTCTCTGCCGACTTGACGATTATGGAAGAGGCGCACGAGTTTGTGCAAAGAGTCAGCAAGGGCGAAAACCTTCCGCTGTTTACTTCTTGCTGTCCGGCATGGGTCAGATATATGGAAACTCAGCATCCTGACCTTCTTAACCATCTTTCAACCTGCAAATCGCCTCAGGGAATGCTTTCCCCCGTGCTTCGCGAACTTGTTCCGCAGCATTTTGAAGGGGTGAATCCTGAAAACTTCCACATCGTTGCGATTATGCCTTGTACTGCGAAAAAGGTTGAGGCGAAACGCGCGCAGCTTCGCAAAGACGGCAGAGCCGAGACTGATATCGTTTTGACAACACAAGAGTTGGCGAAAATGATTAAATCAGCCGGTATCGACTTCAAGTCACTTGAACCGTCTGAGGGTGATTCTCCGTTTGCTGAATATTCAGGCGCAGGAACAATCTTTGGCGCATCTGGCGGGGTTGCTGAGGCTGCAGTCCGTACAGCTTATGAATTTGTGACGGGTGAACCTTTGTCAGACCTTGATATTCAGGGAATGAGAGGGGTTGATAAAAATCACAGATGCAAAGATGTTGAAATCGACATCAAAGGCACAAAAGTCAAAGTCAGAGTCGTTTCAACATTGAGAGAGGCTGAAAAGTCAATTCAGGAAATCAAAAACGGCACAGCAGACTTCCACATGTTGGAAGTAATGGCTTGCCCGGGCGGTTGTATCAACGGCGGCGGACAGCCGAGATATTGCGGTGATGACAAAGTCAAAGAACAACGCGCGCAGGGTCTTTACAAAGAAGACACGCAGTTGAAATTCAGACGCTCGAACGACAACCCTGATATCAAAAAACTCTATGCGGAGTTTCTTGAGGCACCCGGTGCACATAAGGCTCACGAGCTTTTGCACACGACTTATCAGAACAAATTCAAAGGGTCTTATAAGGATTTGGTGAAGTAGGATTCTCGTGTAAATTCAGACCGAAAATATTTAAAAACGCATCTCTTGCTTTGGCGGGGGTGCGTTTTATTGTTGATTGAGTTTTTCTCCTATTTCCGCCAGATTGTATTTTTCATAGGCTTTTTGGCACTTTTCTTCGATTATTTTTGAGCATTTTGTATAAGATTCTTTTTGTTTTTCGTCAAAAACTTTTAAGTAGTCATATCTTAAACGGTTGTCCGTGAGCGGGGAACACATCAAATCTTTAACAGAGAAGTGGCGTTTGTCATAGCTGCATATTTCTCCTACATCAACTAAGTTAATATTTTTGTTTTTGTAATCAACAAGAAAATTGTTTGGATTGATTGGATCTATTGATTTTTCACAGTTAATGTAGAGGAGTTTTATTCTTTTCGCCAAATCGTCAAAACTCTTTTGCGGAAAACTGCTTAAATTTTCAATGTCGTTCAAGAATCTTTCGCCTTGTTTAGGGGTGATTTTTTTTATGCCTTCATAATACGAGGTCCATTTTTTTACAGAGAATGGTTCACCTTCTGCTTTGAGAAGGATTTTTAAGCCGTCATCTGTCTGTGCAACAGGTTGTCCGAAATTTTGACCGTAATAAGAGTTTTTTATGGCTTTTAGCTCTCCTGAAGGTTTTGCGCAA
The DNA here is from genome assembly GCA_964542595.1 of uncultured Muribaculaceae bacterium. Lineage (GTDB taxonomy): Bacteria > Cyanobacteriota > Vampirovibrionia > Gastranaerophilales > Gastranaerophilaceae > Limenecus. The sequence continues at coordinate 5,127 of CAZIVG010000013.1, forward strand.
TCTCTTTTAACAAGAAGAAGATATTTTTTCAAACCCTTTATCTCATAAACACTGCTTTCACTGCCTTGATTTATGAAATTCCCTTTGATTGTTTTGGCGATTTCTTCGAGTGAGATGTCGCTGTAGAGTTTTTTTATTTGTTCAACAAAATCAGAAAAACATCCGCAGCACATAGTCGGAGATTTAATTGCAGGAGCATAGAGCAGCACGTCATCACCTTGTTGCAAAATTTTTTGGGGGGGACGGTTCAGTTTGTAGACAGAGAATGGATTTTGTTTAAGCAGATTGAGTTTCATACTCTGACAAAACATGTGAAATGAAAAAATTGCGTGCATTTTTATGTTAGAATTTTAGAGTAATTGAGTATGAAACATGAGGTTATCAAATTATGACAGAATTATCACCATTGCAAAAAGCAAGATTGGGCTTCAAGCCTGTGCTACCGGCTACTTTGGCTGCAGGCATTAAAAACATAGAAGTCGTTGAAGGCGCAAAAACAGAATGTATTAAAGATAAAGAAGAAATCAAAGAACTCTTCAAAAACACTTACGGCGGTTGTACAGTAACGTTTAAATCAGGTTCCGAAAAAGAGTTTGCTGCGAAAAACGTAGGCGTAATTCTTTCCGGCGGACAGGCTCCCGGTGGACACAACGTTGTAGCAGGTCTTTACGACGCATTGAAACAGGCTAACCCGGAAAGCAAATTGTATGGTTTCTTGGGCGGTCCTTCAGGAATTATGGACGGCGAATACATCGAATTCACAGACGAATTAATCGATGCTTACAGAAACACAGGCGGTTTCGACATCATCGGCTCAGGCAGAACAAAACTCGAAACTGAAGAACAGTTCGAAAAATCACTCGCTAACTGCAAAAAACTCAACATTACAGGCATCGTAATCATCGGTGGCGATGACTCTAACACAAACGCTGCAATGCTCGCTGAGTGGATGGTTGCTAAAAACGCAGGCGTTCAGGTTATCGGCTGCCCGAAAACAATCGACGGCGACTTGAAAAACGACATTATCGAAATCTCTTTCGGTTTCGACACAGCAACAAAAACTTACGCGGAACTCGTCGGAAACATCCAAAGAGACGTAAATTCAGCTAAAAAATACTGGCACTTTGTTAAAGTTATGGGCAGAAGCGCGACTCACGTTGCTCTCGAAGTTGCTTTGCAAACTCAACCCAACATCACTTTGATTTCAGAAGAAGTTGAAGAAAAAGAAATGTCGTTGAAACAAATAGTTGATTATATGGCTGATATCATTGCAAGACGTGCAAACGCAGGCAAAAACTTCGGCGTGGCTTTGATTCCCGAGGGATTGATTGAATTTATCCCTGAAATGAAGTCTATGATTGCGAACCTCAACGACGTTATGGCGACTCTTGAGCAAGACGCTTCTTACAACGCTTTGACGGTTCCTGCCGACAGATTTAATTTCATCGAAAACAGACTTGAAAAACATAATGCAGAAGTTTTTGAATCGCTTCCTGTTTTAATCAAGGCTCAATTGCTTATGGACAGAGACCCTCACGGAAACGTTCAGGTTTCAAAAATCGAAACAGAAAAACTTCTTATCGAGATGATTAAAGTCAAATTGGACGAAATGAAGGCTCAAGGCGAATTCATGGGCAAATTCTCTGACCAGTGCCACTTCTTCGGATACGAAGGCAGATGCGCGTTCCCGTCAAACTTCGACGCAAACTACTGCTACGCTTTAGGCTTCAACGCTTATGCTCTTATGCAGTCAGGCATGACAGGATATCTTTCATCAGTCAGAAACACAACCGCTCCTTCGACTGAATGGGTTGCAGGCGGTGTGCCTTTGACAATGATGATGAATATGGAAAAACGCCACGGTCACATGAAGCCTGTTATCCAAAAAGCTCTTGTGAAACTCGACGGACCTGTTTTCAAAAAACTCGAAGCAAACAGAGAAAACTGGGCTATCAACGACGAATACGTTTTCCCGGGTTCAATCCAATACTGGGGTCCTGCGGAAGTCGCTGACATCACGACTCAAACACTCAAGCTCGAAAGAGCAGCTGCGATGGCATCGGTGTAAAAAGAGTTAACAAGTTAAACTTATACAAAAGACGGTCGATTTTTCGGCCGTTTTTTGTTTTTGTAAAGAATTATTGAATTGGTGTATCTGAAATAACAAAATTATTCGTGTTTGGATTTTATACCAAAATACGAGATTTTTATGAAGAGAAGAAAGAGAGAAATTATGACGATTCAAAAGGTATCATCCTGTCAATTAGTTTCAAATTTGCCCAAAAGACAAAAATATGAAGATGTCTATTTTGAAGCATTGAAAGATGATTCGGTTATCATTAAAGAGCAGACAGGGGATAAACTTGTTTTGAATCGAGGCGATGTTGAATCTTTTTATCAGTTTGACCATAACGGAAATGAGATTTTTCACTCTTCTTTTAACAGCAAGACAAAAGAGGGCAGAAAATTTCTTTACCACAATCCTTCTTCAACGTCACCAACAATGAAAGTTGTACAATACGGTAAAGATGTTCAGGCAGTAAAAGTAAAAACTCAAATTAATCAGTATTCGTCTTCTGACTTGGCTAAAGATGTTTATACGAGAGAAGGGGATACAACACAAAGAGTTTGGTACGATGCATTCAACAACAAGGCTATCTCCACAGGCAGAAAAACGCCCGATGGTCAGTGGGAAGATACCTACCCTGAAAATGTTGATGCATCCAAAAAAATTGATTTTTGGGTATAAATTATCAATAAATGATTACTTTAAATAAGAGAGAGGCAAAGATGAACGTAAACGCTGTTTCAAATTTTAATTACTCAAACAAAGCCGCAATGAAAAGCTTCAAAGGCCACTGGGAAGAGGACACTGCTTTGAATGCTTCGGGTTATGTCATGAATGAAAGAAAAAGCTATGTCCCCGACAAAAATGAGTCACCTGCAGAAATCGCTATCGCTTGGGAAAAAGAAACCGGAAAACTCCCGATTGATTGGGTAAAGCAAAACAACCTTTATAATCAGGGTAAAAACATCAATTACCAAATCAAAGACAAGTCCTATCTTCCGTTTTCGCTTTTGAAGGCGTCTGCCGAAGTGAAACTGGGACGAGCAAGCGACAGCATTGATAAGGTTTTTGCATACACAGAGCTTGCAAAGCTTGCTGCACAAGAAGGAAACGAAAAGGCACAACGCAAGCTTGAAACTAAAATTCAAGAAACGTTTGCGCAAGTCAGTGGTGCTAAATATCAAATGATGCTTGCGAACCATCTTAACAGCTACAAAGACGACTATGGTATAAATTTGATGTACAAGCCTTATAAGAAGTAGGCTTAGACTCTGATTCTATCATATTTTGGGTTTATGTTGTAAAATTCTTTTATGAAAAAGAAAAACAAACTCGATGAAAAGTGGAAGATTTGTAGTTTTTGCAAATATATAAAACGCTGCACAATCGGTCAGGGCAGAATTCAAAACCTGGCTGACAACCCGCTTGCAGTGAATGACATCGGGTGTTTTGATTATGAAATCTACAAAAAAAGCTGCACGGGTGAGCAGTTGGGTTTATTCGGCTAAATTTCTCAACATCAATGTCATTCTGGGATTTGTTTTCAGATAATCGAGATGTTTTTTGATGAACGAATGAAAAAGATTGTCCCATTTTTCGCACCAGTCACCTTTTTTGAAATCACTCATTTTTAAAATGTAGTTTGATGAGCAAATGTAAGGCTTTGTTGTCATCAATTCACCCGCTGCAAATTGGCTCATACCAAAGATATTTGGGGTCATCACCCAGTCATAAGAGTCGATTGATATTTCCATAAACCATCGGTAAACCTCGTTCGGGTCAATTTCGTTCAAAAGAAAGTAATTCCCAAGCACCATAAGTCTTTCGATGTGATTTGCGTAGGCCGTTTTGAGCATTTTGTCGATAATATTATCAATCGGCAAAATCCCTGTTTCGCCACTATAGCTTCCTTTCGGCAGTTTTTTTTTGAAACCCCAAAAGTTTGTGTTTTTGAGTTCCTCGTTTTTCAAGACATAAAGTCCTCGAACGAATTCTCGCCAACCGATGATTTGTCTGATGAAACCTTCCTTCGAGTTTAATGAAACATTTTGGTTTAAAGCTTTTTGAACGACATAATCAGGGGTTAAAATCCCGATATTCAAGGAAGGAGAAAGGACAGAGTGAAATAAAAAAGAATCATCGTTTTTGATCGAATCTTGATAAGTCCCAAAGTTTTCGAACCTGTTTTTTATGAAATCGTCAAAGCTGGCTTTTGCTTCGGAAAAGGTGGTCGGATAGCCGAAAAAATCGCTCTCTCCAATGTTTTTTGGAAAGTTTTTTTCAACATACTCTTTTGCCTCTTTAACGTATTTGTTTTCTTTAAACTTAATCGGGGCAGGGGGGACAATTCCTGTCGGCAGTTTTTTACGGTTTTCCTTGTCAAAAGTCCACTCCCCATCGATTGGTTTGTTGTTTTCATCAAGCAAGATGTTAAGCTTTTTTCTCATATAGATGTAAAAAGACGTTTGATGAAAGTGGTTTTTTTCTCTAAAAAAATCTGCAAAATTTTCCTTTGAACAAAGAAACATTGGTGATTCGATGAATTTTGCGGAAGGGAAGTTTTTTAAAATCTTATTTTCAAGTTCAAAGTCGTTTGGCTCAAAAGTGCTGATTTTGTTGGGATTTTCTTTTTTAACTTCATCAATCCAGTCATCGCCAAACTCGAAATAAGAAACATCGAATCCCAGTTTTTTTAAGTATGAAAAATAATATTGCATAGAAGCCCTATGCAATATTATCTTGTTTTTGTGAAAATTAAAGTCGCTGAAAAAACGCGGTTCTTCAATCAGGCAGATTTTGCTTTTCCGATTTATTGCCGCAACATCTTCAAACAATTGATTCGGAAAAATCAAAAACACGCTGCTATTCTTCATGGTGTTTTTGGTAGCACATATAAGCTGTAATCGCGGACACGATTGCACTCAAGCCGACTAGCGCATAAACCGCTCTGGATAAGATTGACATTTGGCCAAAGATTGCAGCAACCAGGTCAAAGTTGAAAACTCCGACAAGTCCCCAGTTTAGGGCGCCGACAAGCACGAGAATGTAAGATGTGTACTTTAGAAAATTGAACATAACAAGCCTCCTTTATTTTGATTTTAACGAAACAATCATTAAAAACATTCCCGAATCGGGTTAAGTTGACAGTAAAAACGTGTTATTTTATATCTTGACATTCATCTTTGTGCTTAATAATATATAGATATAGATACGTTGACGTGTTTTGAAAATTGAATATTGGGGCGTCGCCAAGCGGTAAGGCACCTGGTTTTGGTCCAGGCATCCGGAGGTTCGAATCCTTCCGCCCCAGAGTTTTAAGAACAGAGACAAATTATTGTCTCTGTTCTTTTATTTATAGGGTTTTTGAAGTTCTAGCGTAAAATTTAACAAAATGACTGAATTGTAGATTATAGCAAAAGCCCTGTCTTTCTTAGGCTTTAGAGTTCGAGTCCTCTAAGTGTTTTTGTGATAGTATCTATCTATGTTATATAAAGATTTAATAGAATTATCATCAGCCCTATTAACTCCAACTATTGCAATTATTGGTACATTCATCGCAATAAGACAGTGGAAGACAAATGAGGCAAAAAGACGTCATGAACTATTTAATGATAGATATACGCACGTATATGTAGAAGCTTTGAATTTTTATGCAACAATCAAAAACATTGTTTATCAGGGAGCAGAGGAAGACGATATTCAGGACTTGTTAGAAGAATATGAGTCAAAATTATATAAATATAGATTTTTCATAAAAGAAAGTGATTTTGTCAACTTGCAAAATATTTTAAATTTATTTCTTGATGAATTAGGCTCTTATTTATCTATAAAAAATAAAAAAGAATTAAATAAGGAAGAAACCGAAATAAAAAGAAAATTCGAATTAAATTATTATGAAATAGAAAAACAAATATATTCAATAATGGAAAAATATCTAAGGATAGAAAAAGAACATAAAATTATTTTTAAGATAAAAGAATTTAAAAGTAATTTTAAAGAAAAAATATTATTTGGTTGTTATTTTTATTTTCCTACATTTCAAAATATATTTTTTAAGTTAAGAAACAGATTCCGTAGAAAGTCAATATTAAGATTTAAAACAAGAATTTTTAAAATTTTTACCAAAAGGATATTTTAACGATGAAAAAAGAGCATTTAGAAAAAATAAAAGATACATGGCAACCTTTTTATGAAGAAGAATTAACCTTAGAAGATGCAAATAAAATAAAAATGAATTTATTAAAGTTTGAAAAATGTATTAAGCAATTTTCTCAAGAAAATACATTCTAACGCTATCCACTAGTTCTAGAATATTAAAACTCTCTGTTATAGAGAGTTTTTTTATATCAATCTTTTTACGATTCTCAAATAATCTTTCATCGATTCCAAAACCATTTCAGAGAGAAAATTCAAAAAGGATTCCTGCTTGCCCTTGGCTTGCGCTTCTTTGATTGAATAGATATAATCACCACGCACAACAGGTGGAATGATAATAAAAGAATAGCCTGCTTGCAATAAAGCTAAGTTGATTAATAATCGGGCTATACGACCGTTGCCGTCCGTAAATGGGTGAATGTTTACAAAAGTCATATGCAACCAAGCTGCGAACTCGACAGGGTGTAATTTTGCTTTCTGTTCAGATATCTGTGCGCAAAAATCTTTCATAAGTCCTGACAATTCATCAGGCGCAGGCGGTATGTATTCCGTGCCGGTTATTATAACTTTCTTATCTCTGTACCTGCCTGCATTTTCAGGCTCGATTTGTTCATAAAACAAACGGTGTAATTCTAAAATGTTATCTTCTGTAATTTCAGCCGTTTTAATCAAATTGTACAACAGGTCGTAGGCTTTAGAGTGTCCGATTGTTTCTTGGATTTCTCTAATCGGATGTCCGCCAATCGTCAATCCGTCTTCAAGAATAACTTTGGTTTCAGTTTCGGTTAAGGTATTGCCCTCAAGAGCGTTAGATGTGTATGTCAAAGAAATCTGATAGTACTCTTTCAACTGCTTAACTGTGTTCTCATCAAACGGTCGAAACTCATCAAGTTCAGCCTTTAAAAGGTCTATATTAGTTATTCTGTTCGTGTAATTCATTTTATTATTATACTTAAAATGTGAGGTTTTTGCTAGATGAAACGTTTTTTACTAAAACAGATATAATTAGAGTTAACTTAATGCTCAAAATTAGCTATTATTTTATGCACTATAAATAAGCATAATGCCCCAGATAAAGAACATATAATGTTAATTTTGTAAGACTGGAAATCGATACTTTTAGCAAGAAGAAACAAACTTACTAATGTAATTATTACGACAATTACAACAATTATATCAAGAAGTCTTTTTTTCTTGATATAAAAATCTTTTATTTTTTGTTCAAAACTTTCATTAAAAATTTTTACAAAGTTTAAAATATTTTGATGTGTTGCTACAACATTAAATACTTTATTTTTATACATATCAATAGAAGATTTTTGATTTGACGGTATTATAGATGTTAACGGACAACTCAAAAAATTTTGGGCTCCAAACATTCTTTTAGGTATTATGCCATACCAATACTCATCTGAAAAATTATCTTCTTTAGAAATTGTATATCTTTTTCTTTGCAATTTTAATTTGTGTCTACATTTATTTATATTTTCGAGATATTCCTTTATTTCATTAATTAATATTTCATAATCATATTGGTTTATTGGCGAACATAAATCCGTTTTGATAGTATTTATAATTTTGGTTACGCCGTCATCAATTTTAAATAATCTCAAAATAAAATTGCAAAAATAGTCTTCAGTTCTAAGATTTTTATTTATGAGCATTGAATTTATATTGATTTCATTATTATAAACTTGCCACTCTGTACTAAATAATAAAAACATACATACAAGACTTTCTAAATTTATGTCAATATATTCCTGTGCATCAAAAATATCTTTTTTGTTTTGTGCTTTATTTAGTAGTGTGTGTATTTCTCCTATTATATTTGATACATCGATTTCGTGAGTATTATATTTTAATTTTGTTTCGCTCAAAGACAAGTCATTGATGTAGTTTCCTTTTAGTAGATTTATAAAACGAAGAAAACTCATTGTTTCTATACATAGTATTGAATAATAGTTTAAAAGTTCAAATAATTTATAATCTTTCTTTAACTCTGAATCTTCATCTATGGAAAATATTTCTTTATAATTATTAACAATATTCATCAGCAATGATGACGTATAATGAAGTTCTTTGAAATCTTTTTGGTTATTTAAATTTTTACAATGTGTGTGTATTTTTATAACATCATGAATACTCCCATAATAATAAGATAAACTTTTTACTATATTATCCCATTTTGTTTTGTTATCATTGTCATAATAAATAAGAGTTTTAAGTTTTTCTCTTAACAAAAAATGCATTTTATTTTGCGATTGACAATATTCCAAAACAAGAAAATTAAAACGTTTTTGTATTATTCTTTGACATTTTTCTTTATTGTCCCTAATCAACACGTTTATAAGATAGGAAATAAAGAAATCAAGTATATCTTTTTTGTTTTTTTCAAATTCTTTATATTCATCAATTTGATTATGAAAAACAATATCTTTTATTACTATTCCAATTAAAGCAGGTATTTCTTCCTTTTTAGAATAAATAACAGGTAACAATTTATCTAAATTTTCAAAATTTTCTTGTTCAACTAAAGAACCTCCAATACTTTTAAATATTGCTTTTTTATTAATGTAGTCAAACAAAACATTTTCTTTTTTTATGTAAGGAATTCTACCTGTTAAATCATAATAGATAAGTGATTTTTCATACAAATCACAACAAATTGTCAATAAGTCTTCTATTTCATTATGATTTTTGTTATTAACTTCTTTTGGTGACTTATATAAATCTTTGTTGATAAAATATTTTAAACTTACTGTATTTCTATCAGTATCTATTGACGAATCAACATAAGCTAAAACATTGGAGTCAGCAAGTTCATTTAACTGTTTCTTTGTTAAATGAAGTTTATTTTCATATAAACTCTTAGGGATTTTTTCTACATAATTATAATTTTGTATTTCTTTGGTTTTTTCATATAAAAAACATTGATTTATTCTAGCAACACATGAATGAGTTCTGTCAAAATCATTATCCTCAAGCAATAGAGACTCTTGAAAACAGCCAATAGCTGACAATAAATTACGTTTCAGTTCGATATCTACTATTTCTTTTTCATAAAATTGGGCAATGCTTTCGAACTCTTCTTTAACTGAATACATATTAGAATCAAAAATTAATTTTTCTATGTAATTAATATTCAATTTTTGATAATTAAAATCAGATACTAAAAAATTTTCAATTTCTTTAAATAAATTTGATGTACTTTTGAAACGAATAAATAATTTTGACAAGTCTGGGTTAATTAAAAAGGTTTTACTTATAATTTTTTTAACAGTTGTTTCCAATAAATAATTTATATCGTCTATATTTTCAATTGAGCCTATTAATGATTTTATTTCTAAATAATTATTAGAATCAGTTATGATTGTTAAAACCTCCCTGTCGATATATTCTTTTATTTCGTTGTAAGAAAACGATTGAAGAAATTTAATTCTCAAAAATAAATCATTGCTTGTAAAGATGTTTTTAACATAATCGGCATTTAAAAATGTTTTCTCTATATTTAAATTTAATTTTCTATCTTGTGAAATTGATATAGAAAAACCCTTTAAAATATTATTTGAAGAATTTAGAGTTTTGGAGACAATATTTCTCAAAGATTCTATATAGAGCTTATCCTCTTTAGCCATTTCGCAAAGCGTTACTAAGAAAAAAGTTTTCTGTATTGGCAATAAATCATCGAAAAACTCTTCAATCGACTTACTCATGTAAGAGGACTTTATATGAGGAATTATCCTTTTAAATATGTTGTCTAACCTTTTTGAAAAAAATCTTTCCTTCTTTATTAAATATTGAATTATAAATAGTATTTTGCTTCTAAATTTTTTTCAACTCCTGATTTTGTGTCTCTTGAAACAAGGTATAGCAACGAGGGAAGGTAATTAGAAATATTTTGAAGTTCTTCTAAGTTAAAATCTTTTGAAAGTGAATATTTTTTTGTTATTTCATTATAGAGATTCTCTATTTTTTTAATTTCTGCTCTATCAATACTTTTATATTCTTCAAAAATTGCATATTTTTGTGCATCTATTTTTTCTAATAAATTTTGTTCATTATTTGACGGCATAATAGTCGCCTCTTTTTGTTTATCATCAGACAGAACCAAACCTATTTCTTTTAATTTATCGTTAACAAGATTACTGCATTTTAAAGCTTTGTCATTTGAATCAAATAAGATGTAGCAATCATCAACATACCTATAAAAGGCACTTGAATTTTTTGTAATTTCTTTGTCAAAATCATTCAAATATAAATTTGCTAATATTCGTGCATAAGCCGGACCTTGTGGTAACCCCTTTTTTGTTCCAGGCTCAAATTCATAAAGGGATATAACTTTATGAATAAAGGCTTTTATTTTATCAGGTAGGTTGTAATTTTCAATTTGGTCAAATAACACTTCATGCTTGACATTGTCATAAAAACCTTTTATATCGCAACACATATATTGTTTAATTTTCTTATCTCTAAGTTTATTTAGAACAGAATCTCTAAAATGTGGATATTTTTCTTGCCAATCTTCAAAGATATTTTCTTTATTTGTATTTAATTCAAGCCTATAACCATAAGATGAATCTAAAAAGTCATTTTCAAAATATTGCCCTACTTTGTTAAATACACTTTGTATAATAATTTGGTCAAATATTGAAGAATAAGCGAGTTTCCTCGTTTTTAACGTTCCTTTTTCATCAATCTTTTTAGGTATTTCGATAGTTTTATAGCCTGATAAAGGAATATCCTCATTATTTTTTATTGCATTGCTGATTAATTCTGCATTAATTACTAAATCTTTTTCAAAATAATTGAAATCATATTCATCAAAAAACAAAGAATCTGCCTTATGATATTTTTTTAGCTTATAGAATGTTTCAATAATA
>CAZIVG010000014.1:0-16037 GCA_964542595.1 uncultured Muribaculaceae bacterium
CATAGTATAATTTTACGATATAATTGTTAACATGAAAACTACTGATAAAATAAGTTTTTACAGCGCACTTTTCGGCGCAAAAGCAATCAACAAAGGGTTGAAACTTGTGAAAAGTTCCGGAACCTCTTTGCCGGGGCTGGTTGCACTAAAAATTTCGAAAAACTTTTTGTCTTTTTTATCAAAATATTGCCAAAAAAACATAATTACAATTACCGGCACAAACGGTAAAACCACAACAGCAGGCCTTTTTGCACATATTTTAAAAACTGCTGAAAACAAAGTCCTTCATAACGAAAAAGGCGCGAACATGCTCTCCGGGATTGCGAGTTCACTTGCCGTTAATTACAAACCATTCTCTCGTTTTGATTATGCCGTTTTGGAATCGGATGAAGCTTATTTGACGAAGCTTTATGACGATTTGAAAGCTGATTATCTTTTGGTGACAAACCTCTTCAGAGATCAGCTTGACCGCTACGGAGAATTGGATACCACTGCCAAAAAGATTCAAGAGGCGATAACTAAAAATCCCTCACTGAAACTGTTCGTGAATGCCGACGATCCGATGTTGAGCGAACTCGGAAAGGAAAATCAGAGGATCTTTTTTGGGTTTGATGAAATTGAATATGTGTCTTCGGTGTCTGAATCACAAGCTCCTCAAGAATCGGTTGTTTGCAGTTGTGGTGCTGCTTTGAGTTACAAGAAAAGATATTATGCTCACGTAGGGCAGTATTACTGTGAAAGCTGTGGGAAAACTCGACCAAAATTGAATTATGCCGCGAAAGCTGTTGTCCACGATGATTTTAGTGAGATTTTTATAAACGGCATGGTTTTTAAAACAGGTTTGGTGGGTCTTTATAATGCTTACAATGCCCTGGCTGCAATTAGTGCTGCTTTGGAATTAAATATCCCAAAAGAATTGATTCAGCAAGGTTTAGACTCTTACAAATCGGTTTTTGGGCGTGCGGAAAAACTTTTAATCAGCGGCAGAAATGTTCTCGTTCAGCTTATAAAAAACCCGACCGGCGCTTCTGAGGTTTTACGCACTGTTAACCGGAACAGCTGCGACAGGCTTTTGATTATTATCAACGACAATTATGCTGATGGCCGTGATGTTTCTTGGCTTTGGGATTCAGACTTTGAACTTTTGAAAGATTATCCCAACAATATTGTCGTGAGCGGAATTCGTGCTTATGACATGGCTGTTAGAATGAAATATGCAGGTTTTGACGAATCTAAAATTGAAATTAAAAATGGTATAAAAAATGCGCTCGACTACTGTTTGAGTGGAATTTCAGAAGGCGGAAGTCTCTTGATTATGCCTACTTACACTGCGCTTTTGGAAATGCAAAAGATTTTAAAAAACGATTAAGCTAATCGTCCTTAGGTTTGTGAAGTTTTGTGAAGTAAGGAAACATCCTCTGTTACTGGCTTTTGAGAAATAAGTATATACTTCATAGATAAATTTTAGCAATTATTTATTGAAGAAATACTTTATATAAGAGTAAGGAGTTAAACAACTCCAAACCCAAACCACAAAAGAGATTACAAGATTTATACCGGAGGAACCAACTATGGCAAGAGTTTTAATTTCAATGCCCGAAGAATTTTTGAACAAAATTGATGGAGTAGCTGAAACAGAAAATCGTACGAGAAGCGAATTGATAAGAGAAGCACTCAGAACGTACATTCACAAACAAAAAGTTAAAGAAAATTCATTGGCAACGAAAAATGCAAATATCTTGGAAGCATTGCTTGACTAGATGAAACAAAAGGCTTATGGCTATCAGACTTGGGGAAAACAAAAAATAAACGGCGAAACTAGACTAATAGAGAAAAATCGGACTAATAGAGGAAAAAGACTAAACGAAAATTAGGCAATACTAGATTTGGGGAAAATAAAAATCGGCTTACTGAAAGCCGATTTTTTTATGGTTTGAAAATTTGGTTATTAATCACAAGTGCTGCTGATAATAGCGGATCAACAGCCGTTGAAAATGGCGGAGAATAAGTCATATCGAGATGCAAAAAGTCATCCACTGTTTGATTGCCCATAATCGCCGAAGCGACAGTATTTATTCTTTTGTCTGCATCGCCGCTGCCGATGGCCTGTGCGCCGAGAATGCGTTTGGAACGCTTGTCGACAACGAGTTTTATTGTAATATTTTCGGCTTCAGGCATGTAGCCTGCCCTGTCTTTTTTTGTCATTGTGGCTGAAATTGCTTCAAAGCCGAACTTTTTTGCTTCCGTTTCGCTCAATCCTGTTGATGAAATTTCAAAGCCTGAGAATCTTGTCACCGCAGAGCCAAGAACCCCTGGGAACGCGTCATATCCTCCGGCGATATTTATTGCTGCGCAACGTCCTTCTTTGTTTGCAGAGGAGCCTAAGGGTATCCAGCAGTAATTTCTCGAAACAAGATGAAAGTTTTCGATGCAGTCTCCGGCTGCATAGATGTCAGGGGCTGAAGTTTGCATTCGATTATTCACCCTTATTGCGTTACTGACACCGACTTCGATGCCGGCTTCTTTCGCGATTTCTGTGTTTGGTGAAACTCCGGCGGCTACAACGACCAAATCTGCACTGATGATTTCTCCTTTTGAAGTGACAACTTTTTCGACTTGTCCGTTACCCAAAAATGCAATTACCGAATCATTAGTAGTAATTTTAACCTTTTCTTTGCCCAGTTTTATTATTTCTTCTCGGATCATTTCACTTATTTCGGGGTCAAAAATCGGTAATATGCGAGGATTGCTTTCTACAAGATGTGCTTCCAGTCCGTTTGCATAGAAGGCTTCGAGTATTTCAATCCCGATGTATCCCCCGCCTATTATTACGGCTTTTTTTGACTCTAGCATTTTTTCTCGAATTTTTATGCCGTCTTCGATTCTTCTTACGGTAAAAATGTTCTTTAAATTTATGTTGTTAATCATAGGTATAACAGGACGTGCACCTGTACAAATTGCGAGTTTGTCATATTCGACTTCTTCGAGTTGTCCTGATTTTACGTCTTGTATTACGATTTTGTGTTCTTCAGGAAGTATTTTTATGCAACGTTTGTTTAGGTGTATGTTTGCACCTTTTTCTTCAAACTGTTCGGGTCTTCTTACGATGAGTTTTTCTGCATCCGCAATAAGCCCTTCTATGTAATAAGGCAGTCCACAGGCGGAATAAGATATCATGTCTTCTTCCGTATATAAATCAATTTGGCAGTCAAAATCTGTCCTGAGAAGTTTTGCTGTAATTTTGGGTCCGGCAGCAACACCGCCGATTATGACGATACGTTTTTTCATGTCGTCATTTTAAAAACACTTATAAAACTTGTCTATTCCCCGAGCGGACTGCCACGCGTCTTTTTTTCAAACTACACTATTTGGAGGATATTCCAACTTTAGTTGTAAAGAAATGAATGATTGAATCGATAAGGATAGTGTAAGAAGGATTAGAGTAAATGATTAATAAAACATCTATACTTTTAATAGAAAATGACATGAAATCTCTTGGTGAAATTACTGAAAAATGTCTTGAAGCAGGAGTTTCTGAAAGAAATATTTTTTCTGTAAACGAGACTGATTCTGCAGAAAGATATCTCGAGATTGCAGGTATTTCTTATGTAATCATTAACGCTGATTTGTACAATTTTGTAGTAGCATCAACAATCGAAAAATTCTCCGCATATTTCCCCATTCAAGTAATAATCACTGGTGCCACTGCCGAGCAAAAAACTTTGAGAATGATGAATGACAAATCCCTCACCTTCTTGAATTCTTTGGAAGAATTGCCTCATCTGTTGAGCGGACGCAATTCAGGAAAAGTTTATTACAACTTTAATAACTAATAAAATTTTTATCATCCCTGTTTAGACTGTGCTGTTGAACCCCTAATTCAACAGCTTTTTTTTTGCGGATTTACTCCGCCGAAGCGTCAAAATTCAAGATGCGAATTACAAATTTACCTGACTACCCAGATTAAGCAATGCCTCTATCGTTTCTTCATAAGTAGTTTTTTCATCAGTCTTTTGTTGCAAAAATTC
Source organism: uncultured Muribaculaceae bacterium (assembly GCA_964542595.1). GTDB lineage: Bacteria > Cyanobacteriota > Vampirovibrionia > Gastranaerophilales > Gastranaerophilaceae > Limenecus. The sequence continues at coordinate 4,029 of CAZIVG010000014.1, forward strand.
GTTTATAACAGACATAAATTTGATTGCCTGATCGGTAACAGGGTCAGCACCGTTGACATAGGCTCCGATGTTGATTAGGTCTTCATTTTTTTTGTATCCTGCGAGAAGGGTTCTGATTTTTCCTGCAGAAGTGACGTGGTCTTTGTTTGTGACTTCTTTCATAACACGGCTTACACTTTGTAAGACATCCACTGCCGGATAATGGTTTTTGTGTGCCAATTCGCGAGAAAGCATGATGTGGCCGTCAAGGATACTTCTCGCCGTGTCCGAAATCGGTTCGTTGAAGTCATCCCCTTCGACAAGAACTGTGTAAAGCCCTGTTATTGTACCGTGTTCGTTGCTACCCGCACGTTCTAGCAGTTTCGGCATCAAAGCAAAAACTGACGGAGTGTAGCCTCGCGTTGCAGGGGGTTCACCGACCGCAAGCCCGACTTCCCTTTGTGCCATCGCTATACGGGTTACACTGTCGAGCATGAACAAAACATCTTTGCCTTGGTCTCTGAAATATTCTGCAATCGCGGTAGCAACAAAACCTGCTTTGATTTTTACGAGCGAAGGCTGTTCAGATGTCGCAACTACAACGATAGAGCGTTTCATACCTTCGGGTCCGAGGGTGGATTCTATGAATTCTCTTACCTCGCGGCCGCGTTCTCCGATTAGGGCGATTACGTTAAGGTCTGCGTTTGTGTTTTTGGCCATCATGGCGAGCGTGGTTGATTTACCGACTCCTGAGCCGGCGAAAACCCCCAGCCTTTGGCCTTTACCTGCGGTTATGAATCCGTCGATTGCTCTGATGCCCAAAGACAAAGGAGTGCGGATTAATTGACGGTTCAAAGGGTTAATTATGTCTGCCTGAGTCGAATAAAGAGATTGCGAATTTATTTCTCCAAGGTTGTCAATCGGCCGTCCGAGACCGTCCAAGACCCTTCCCAAAAGTTGGGGGCCAACTTTGATTTGCATTGAAGACCCTGTATTTATTACAACTGCGCCCGGCATTAGCCCTTCCATCGAACCAAGTGGCATGAGAAGAATTTTTCCTGTTTTAAAGCCTACGACCTCTGCCCAAATCGGTTCTGCATCAAGCTTGTTATAAATATAACAAAGGTCGCCGATACTGGCTTTGGGGCCGTCTGCTTCGATTATCAGACCGATAATCTGGATGACTTTCCCAACTTCCTGAACGGAATTTGTGGAATTTATGATATTTCTATATCTGGTGAGGTTTATCATCTTCGTCGTTCATTCCGTCTATGTCGTCCAACTCTCGAACAAGTTCTGTTTCGGGAGTGGAATTCAGTTCATTTATAAGCTTTTGAGCGATTTGTTCAATCTGTGCGCTCACTCTCGCATCAATCCTTGAGCCGACAGACTCAACAATCGTTCCGTCTGGAGAAATCGATGTGTCTTCAATGATTTTTATACTTTGAAGGTTGTGAATTGATTCTTTCAAGTTGTCTGAAATTGCATACAATTTTTCTGCCATTTCGGGATGGACAATTATTGTGACATTTTCTTTTTCTTTCAAATGAGAAATCGCACCGGCAACGACTTTTGTCAGAATTTCACGATTATTTTGAAGTTGTGTTTTGCAGATTTTTTCCGAAACATCCAAAACCAAATCCAAAATATCTAAATGAAGCGATTTTATGATTCTGTTTTTTATTTCAAATTTGCTTTTCGAAAAATTGTCAACGTTATAAACGAGGTTTTCAAGTTCGGTTGTAATTTTTTCTTTTCCGTCTTGATAGCCTTCCTCATAGCCTTGTTTTCTTGCATTTGCAGTGATTTCATCAATCATTGATTCGGCTTTTTGGCTTGCGCCTTGAACAATTTCAGCGGCCTTATTTTTCGCTAATGCAAGGGTAGCTTCAGCCTGTTTGTTTGCATTTGCGACAATCGAATCTGCAATCATTTTTGCGTCAACGATTTCTTTGTTAAGGTCAGTTTTGCCCTCGGCGCTCAAAATAAAAGAAGAGCCGAGATTTACTTTGTCACCGTGAATTCTACTCAATGTATTCGTCCTCAGATGTGTCTCTTGTAATTATGATTTCACCTGCAGATTCGAGCGCACGGATGATACCAACGATTTTTGTTTGTTTTTCCTGTACTTCTTTTGCACGTACGGGACCCATGTATTCGAGTTCTTCTTTGAGCATTGCCTGAGCACGTTCGGACATGTTCGCGTAGATTTTGTCCTTGATTTCTTCTCTGACCCCTTTTAATGAAACTGCCAAATCTCTTGTTTCAACCTCACGGATAATTCTTTGAATCGCGTTGTCTTTAAGTTGGATGATGTCCTCGAATACGAACATCAACTCCCTTACCCCTTCTGCAAGTTCGAGGTTTTTGATTTCCAGATATTCTAAAACATTCTTTTCTGTTGAACGGTCAGAGCGGTTCAAGATGCTCGCCAAAGCGCCTACGCCGCCTGCTTTAGAGAAGTCTTGGGCAACAACTGATGAGAATTTACCTTCTACGATTTTTTCTATTTCAGAAATAATTTCAGGGTTTGTAGAACTCATGTCAGCGATTTTGAAAGCTACTTGAGCCTGAACTTCTGCAGGAAGGCTGTTGAGAACTTTTGCTGAACTTTCAGGTTTCAAATAAGCCAGAATCAAGGCAATTAATTGAGGGTTCTCGTTTTGAAAAGATGTTGCAAGCTGTGATGGGTCAGCGTCATTAAAAAACTGGAAAGGGTTTGTCGTGAGCAGGTTTACCAAACGGCCGAGCATGTTTTGTGCCTGTTCGGGGCCGTAAGCTTTTTCCAAAAGAGTTCTTGCATAATTCGTACCGCCTGAGGAAAGATAGTCACTCGCTAAAAAAAGGGAATGAAATTCTTCAAGAACCTGATTCAAGATTTCTGACGGGACTTTGTTCAAGCTGGCAATGTCAAAAGTGATTTGTTCCAGCATTTCATCGTCTTTTATGTTTTTTAAGATTTCAGAAGCCGTGCTTGGCCCCAGTGCTATCAGAAGCGCTGCAACCTTTTGCCTTTGGGTCATCGATTCGTATGTTAATTCTGCCATTTTTTAATTAATCCTTGATGTATGAAATAAGTATTTTCGCTGCTTCTGACGGGTCAGACATAATTGTGTCGGTCAGGTCGGTTTTGAGCTTGTCAAGCTCAGGATTGAGCTTAGCCTCGATTTGAGGAAGTGACTCGACCTCGAATTTTTCGATCAAGCTGTCAGTAATAGCCTGTTGCTGCTGTTCTTGGAACTCTTCTTCCCAAGATTCGTCTTTTGTGGACTTTCCGAACATTGAGCGGAAAACGAACAGTGCCACAAGTCCGAGAATCAAGATTACCATCATTGGCACGACTTTGTTTACGACAACTTCTTGTGTTTTTTCTTTTTGAATAGCTTTCGCTTCGCTGTCATCCATCTCTTTCAAAGAATCGTTTGCAGAGAACTCAAGGCTCGTTACATTGATCACGTCGCCTCTGTTTAAATCAGCGCCGCTGGCAGAAGAAATCAGTTTTTCAAGTTCTTCTTTTTCTTGCGTTGTGAGAATTTTGTTGACAGCGACCGCAATCGTCATTCTTTTTACAGAGCCGGGAGCGTAAACGATTTGTTTAATTTCTTTTGAGACGCTGTAATTTGCAGACGTTTTTTGTTTTTGATAATTAAGATTTTTCTGTTGACCTGTTTGAGTATTCACAGGAGGCGGGTTGTTTGAACCTGTGAGTGCGCCTGTGGAATTCGGGTTCGGGTTGTCATAATTTTCTGTCTCAGTCTGTGACGAAGTCAAAACGCCCTGTTGAGAATCTCCTACGGGAACATAGCTTTCAATCGTAGAACGTGTAGAGTTGAAGTCAATATCCGCACTGACTTGCACAGAAGCATTGTCAGGACCGACGATTTTATCTAAAACCGTTTGGATTTTCTTCGCGGTTTGGGCTTCGAAGTTGTTTTTATAACTTTCGATATCGTTTGAGTTTTTTTCGATGTCGTCAGAAAGATTGTTTCCTGATTGGTCTGTGAGAAAAACTTTGTCAGGCGTGAGTCTCGGGATCGCATAAGCAACAAGGTTTTTGATGGCTTTGACTTGAGCTGTTTTTAATTTGTAACCGGGTTCGAGAATAAGCATAACTGAAGCCGTAGGGGCTTCGTCTCTTTCTTGAAAAACAGAACGTTCGGGGTCTGCGATTTGAACGCGCGCTTTTCTGACGCCGCTCATTCTTTCGATTGAACGCGTCAATTCACCCTGATAAATTCTTTGTTTCGTAAGTTTATTTTTGAAGTCAGTAGATCCCAATTGCATGTCATCGAGAAGTTCAAACCCGGGTGAAGAGTCTTGAATCAGGTCGTTTTCGGCAACAAAGATTCTCAATTCATCTTGCATTTCAGCCGGAACCATGACAGATTTCTTGTCAGCACTCAATTTGAAGGGATAGCCGCTTTTTTTCAAGCTTTCAGACACTGCTGCTGCGTCTTGAGGGGACAAATCCGAATATAGAACAGACCAATTAGGTTCCATTGATTTCATAATAAAAAATGATGCGATGACGAGCGTTATGCCGCTGAGAACTACGATTCCGAACTTTTGGCCCATTTCTAAGCCGTTCCACAATTTCGCTAAATCATCTATAAACAGCTTAAAATAATTCGTTTCCAACTTTTCCCCTTTATGTCTTTGAATTTATCTATTTACACTTGTGACAGGTTACAAATCACCTATATTAAAACTATAGACTATTTTCAGAATCAATTCAAATATGTTAAATTACGTTAATCACGGGAGTTTTGAGAATTGGCTTGACAAAGATTTACATTTCTTAAAGATAAGAAAATCCATGAAAACATGGTCTATGACATGGTTTCCATGGTGTTATCCTGCTGCAACCATGTTGCAGATTGAATCGCAGGCGCTCGAAACCCTTGAGAAGCTTTGTATTCAAGGATTTCAGCTTTTGTTATATTTCTTAATAAACGCTCATGATTGGCTTGTAAAAAGGGTTTTTGTCTATATAATTAAAAAAAGAAGTTATTCATGCGCATGCCTGTTGGGTTTGCGAGGAGTATAAAAATTAAGCGACCTTAAAAAAGCGAAAAGAACGGAATGGGAACCTTCTTTTGAATAATGGTCAGGGGACACTTCGGGAGGAAAATAAGTGCTTAGAAGCAGAGACATGGGAAGATCCATAGCGGTCAGAAGATGGACGAATACAGCGTTAGAATGTTACAAAAGAGGATGTGTTTGTGAAGGATGTTTTTATACAGATTTCTTTAACGGTACATCTCAAAAATGTCAGATGAAAGCTTCAGTTCTGGAGCTTGTCAGAGTTTTGGGGAAACCTGATATCGAAATGCCTCAGGTTTTGGTAGATTAGTTCAAACGTATTAATCTGTTTGTGCAAAAAGTGGTATAATAATCTTGTAGGAAAAGTTTTTGCTATAAGGTCAACACTATGTACGAGAATCCATCAACTAAGAATTTTGTGGGTGTAATGTTCACCTGTTGCAACGTCTATGGACGTGTTTATAAGAATAAAGAGGGCACAGCCTATGTGGGCAGGTGTCCTAAGTGTTTGAAATCCGTTCGCATGAAAATAGGCGAAGGCGGCTGTGATGCCAGATTTTTCTATGCAGGCTAAACCAAAACATTCATTGGAGTTTATTATGTCAATCGAAAATTTAAGAAAAGAAAACGAACTTTTGGATTTATTTTGCACACTCGTGCAAATCCCATCCCCATCAGGTGAAGAAGCAGAAGTTGCTGCTAAAATTATTGAAACCCTCAGAGAATCCGGAATTGAGGCAAAAAAAGATGCTTTTGGAAATGTGATTGCAAAAATTCCTGCAACCGACACCTCCAAAAAACCGTTGGCTCTTTCAGCCCACATGGATGTGGTGGGTGACGCTTCTTCTGTAAACATAAGAGTTTCAGAAGATGGAAATTTTATTGAAACTGACAAAACAAGAACGCTCGGAGCTGACGACAAAGCAGGTGTTACAGCGGCAATGCAGCTTGCAATGCACCTCCAAAATCACCCCGAAATCAAGCATGGCGGGCTGGAACTTGTCTTCACAAAAGACGAAGAGCAAAACATGACGGGAATTCACAACGTAAAATTTGATGAAATCGACTCAGAATATATTCTTGTGCTGGATTCAGACAAACTCGGTCAAATCCAAATTTCCGGGGCTAGTTACACAAACGGCTCTTTGACGGTAAAAACCTTTAAGGGTGGCCATTCAGGTATTGATATCGGAGACAAAACGAGACTAAACGCAGTGAAACTCATTGCAGAGTTGATAAACGAAATCCCTCAGGGCGAATATAAAAAAGACGATTACGGAACTGTTACATCATTGAACATTGGATGCGTAATAGGTGGAGGCGTGGAATCTTCGATTCAAAAAGCGGTGCAAAAACATCTTGAAAAAGAAAGTTACACAGATTATGTAGCAGACACTTGTATGACAAACATAATCAACACGAAGGCCGCGGCGAAATATTCCATAAGAAGTTCAGAAGCGAAAAATGAGCAGCAGTTAATCGAAGAAATACTGTCAATTGTTGAGAGGTTTAACAAAAAGTATGAAGGTCTTGCGCAGGCGGAATTCCGAACAGAAACAAAAATGAAAGCGTTTGAAAAGTCTGATGATGAAACCATTACGAAGGTTGCAGTCGAGGCTTGTGAAAACTTAGGGATTAAGGCGGATGTTTCATCTTTCCATGCCGGAGCGGAGACTCACATTTATGCTCACGAAAAAAACAAACATTCACAGACTTTTAAGCCTTATTTGATAGGTTTGGCTGATATTTATAACATGCATTCGTCCGATGAAAAGATTGATGTTCAGTCTTTTCAACAAGGATATGAGTTGCTTAAAGAGGTTTTTCGAATTTATAATTCATAAACTAATATTATGTTGATGTAAATAAATGTAAACATATTAAGCAAAATCCTAAAGAAAATTTTAATTCACCCGATAAAAGAAATATAAAGTTTTTATTCTAAACTCAAGGGGTGCAATTGATGATAAAAAAATCGGACAGAGCTTCAAGCAATATAAGTGATGGTGTGGCATTCTTGTTAAGAGGTGCAAAAAAAAGACGTTCCATGGCGATTGCCAGTGCAAAAATGATCAACTCCGACCTCGGGGTTAGTGCAAAACTCGTCGCATTAAAGTAAACGTGATGATGCTTAATTATCGAAAGTGTGTTTAATCGAGCGGTATGCCGCTTTGAAAAAAGTGCTGAAAAAGCGAGAAGTAAGGTTTTACTTCTAAGTCGTAACATTAAAAAAGCTCCTTGGGTATGAAATCAATGACCAAGGAGCTTTATCTTTTATGAAAAATCTTATTTTTTAGTTTTTTTCTTGTCGTGTTTTTTTGTTTTTGTTTCACTTTGAGGTGCTTGTGGTTTGTTGATTATAACGAGAACCTCGTCCTCGCCTGCCATTTTCAAGTTGTTTCTGGCAATGGCTTCGAGACTTTTCATCGAGCTGAAGTCTTCGAGTTCTTCTTTAAGTTTTTGATTTTCAAGCTGCGCCTGTTGATTCAGGGCTTTCATTTTTTTGATTTTGCCGTGATAACTTATACTTTTTGTAATGTTATTGAACGCACTGATTCCGATTTGTACAAGACAAATCAAAAGCACTATTGTTAAAAAAGAATAATAAAAACGAATCTTGTTTTTGCGTTGATTATTTTTCTCCTGAGTTTTTTCGATTAAATCAGGTTTTTTAATTTCATAACCACTATTTGTCTATAAACTTTGATGCAATATAATACATTATACCTTCAACATCCATGACTGGCAAGTTTCAGGCATTTTGGGTATGCAAAACAGCCTGAATTTCTTATATGGCTTGCTTAATCTGTTTTATGATATTTTCAGTTGCTTCAAATTTGACGAGATTTCTTGCATTATTTTGAAGTTCAATCATCTTTTGAGTGTCGTTAATCAAAGACTCGATTTTTTCGCAGAAAGTTTCGACACTGCAATCATCGTCCTCAAGATATATCGCTGCGCCCAATTCTTCCATTTCTTTTGCGTTTTTGCGCTGGTGATCAGCTGCAGCGAAAGGATAAGGCACTAAAATAGATGCGAGTCCGGAGAAACAAATCTCTGAAATGCTCAAAGAACCTGCTCTTGAAACAGCGATATCAGAGGCAATCAGCGGAAGGTACATTTTTTTGAAATAAGGTCTGATTATGTAATTTGAGTTTTCAGTGTAATTCGGGTAAACCTTTTTCAACTCTCTGATTGTCTCGTCGTAATTTTTCATGCCTGTTTGGTGAATAATTTGAATGTCATGTTTTTTGAAAAGATGTTTAAGGCTTTGTGCGAGTGTAAAATTGAGTTTTTTTGCGCCTTGAGAACCGCCCATGACAACGATTGTGAGCCTGTCTTTGAGCTTTAATTCTTCTCTTGCCTGAGCCCTGTTTATCTGAAGAAACTCTTCTCTTATCGGGTTTCCGTTTATATGAATATTTTCTGATTTTATTTCATTTTCAGATGTTTCAAAAGCTAACGAAACTGACTTTGCAAAAGGTGCAATCAGTTTTGAAACCATGCCCGGAATTGCGTCACACTCGTGAATCACAATCGGAGTTTGTGTTAAAACAGCTGCGAAAAGTGTCGGTGCGCTTACATAACCACCTGTGCCAAAAACCACGTCAGGTTTGTATTTCAATATGTATCCGATTGATTTTACTGTAGAAAAAAGCAGCCTGAATCCCCATTTAATCATCTCGAGACAACATTTTCTGGGCATGCCTGTGATGTTTATATCAAGAAATTCAAAATCTTTGTCTTGTGCAATTTTCTTTTCGAGATTTTCGGGATTTCCGACGTAATATACTTTTTTTGTGTCATCCGCTTTTTTGAGTGCATTTCCGACTGCAACAGCAGGGTAAATATGCCCTCCGGTTCCGCCTCCGGTGATGAAATATACGTGTTTGTTATTAATATCCTCGGTCATAGTTTTTTATCCTTTTTATCCTCTTTTTAGAAATGTTTAGCAGTATTCCAACCATACATAATGAAACGATTAAAGATGTTCCTCCGTAACTGATGAACGGGAGCGGAACACCTGTAGCGGGGATTAGGGAGCTTGAAACGCTCATGTTGATAAAAGACTGCAAGCCGATTGAGAGTGTAATCCCGACGGCGAGTAGCTTTCCGAACATGTCGTTTGCTCTTGAAGAAATGATTATTCCCCTGTGAATAAATGTCCAGAAAAGCCCGATTATGAGCATGCACCCCAAAAACCCTAATTCTTCTGCGATTACGGCGAAAATAAAGTCTGTGTGACCTTCAGGCAGCCACGCGAGTTTTTGTTTTGAGTTTCCGTAACCGACACCCCAAAATCCGCCAGCAGCGAAAGCAAGGAGCGATTGGATAATATTGTATCCTGCTCCGTATGGGTCAGTGTTCGGGTTAAGCCAGATTTGAATTCTTTGCATTTGATAACCATGCAAAAGCTTGTCTTTGAATAACAAGAAAGTTGTTGTTGCGACTGCGATTGCCGAGGCAGCTGTCGTAAGCATATATTTTATTGAACCCGAGACGCTCAAATACATTGCCATCGAGGTTATCAAAAGCAAAATTACCATAGAAAGGTTAGGCTGTTTGTAAACGAGGAAAATCATTATCAAAATAGGAAGAAAATATCGCATGATTTTTGTGGAACTGAATATTCTTCCGTCACGATAAAAAGCGTTGGATAATAACAAAATCACTGCAAGTTTCGTCATCTCTGACGGCTGAAATTGAATCGGGCCTAGCATAATCCATCGTCTCGCCCCATTGACTATTACTCCTAAAGGCGTAAAATCGACTAAAGCGAGCATCACGATAACAAACCAAGCAAAAGGAACTGCCCAGTCTTTCAGCTTTTTATAATCAGTGTTTATAAAATATCGAAGGCCGAAAAGACCTGCAATAAGGTACGCAAACTGTTTTAGAGCGAACGCTGCAGGGTTTTGACCGGCTTCCATTGATTTTGGGGCGCCTGCGCTGAAAATTGCCATCAACCCGATAACCACAAGGAAAGCTACCACAACCATTAATGTTGTATCAGGTGGTGACAAAACCACGTCACTGTGCGGGTTTTGCGTTTTGTATTTTTTAGATACTTTTGTTTTGTCTCTATTTCTTTGATAAGGCATAATCCTTAAAAACCCTTCCCCGCTCTTCATATCCTGAGAACATATCATAACTTGAACATGCCGGCGAAAGCAATATCACTTGATTTTCTGCTTCAAAAGCTTTGTCAACGGCTTGTGTGAAAGTTTCAGTCACAACAATGTTTTCGAAGCCGTTTTTTCTTAGTTCTGACTCAAACCTTTCTTTTGCGACACCTGTTAAAACCACTTTGTTTGCAAACTTTTTCGCGGTTTCACAAAATTCTGTCAGATCGGTCATTTTGTCTGTTCCGCCTGCGATAAGGGTCAACGATTTGTTTTCAAAAGATTTTAAGGCGAAAATTGCCGCTTCAGGGTTTGTGGCTTTTGAATCATTGTAAACATCTTTGCCTTGGATGTTTCCGACGTATTCACATCTGTGTTCCGGGGCCTTAAATTCTCTTATCGCTTCTGTGATATTTTCTGTGCTTACGCCTGCAATTTTTGCACAAATCACTGATGCCATGATGTTTTGATAGTTGTGGTTTCCGACCAGCGACACTTGTTCGAGGTCAATAATTTTTTCTTCACTTTGAGGTTTTCTTTTGAAGTAAATCGCGTTGTCTTTTATGTAGCAGCAATTCGTTTCAAACTCTCCTGCGAAAAAGAACTTTTCACCGCAGTAGTTTTTTGCGAAATCCAAAACCTTTTCATCTTGTGAATTAAAAACAGCAAATGCAGGTTTTTTCTGTGAGGCGAACAGCGATGCTTTTGCTTCAAAGTAGCCATCGAGTCCTCCATGCCAATCGATGTGGTCAGGGGTAAAGTTCATCCAGACAGCGATTTGGGGTCGAAATGCAGGACTGTAAGTCAACTGAAAGGAACTAACTTCACAAACAAAGTAGTCAGTTTTTTGTTCAAGCAATGAACAAGGCGGGATTCCTATGTTTCCACACTTTTCGGCCTTGAATTCTTTATTAAAAATGAAATTGGTCAGTTCAGTTGTAGTTGTTTTGCCGTTCGTGCCGGTGATTGCGATGAAAGGAGTTTGTGTCTCCTGATATGCAAGTTCGATTTCGCTTATGATTTCAATATTTTTTTCTCTTAACTTTTGCATTAACTCGCTGTTCGGGGGGATTCCCGGGCTTGTCACAGCGATGTAAACGTCATCCATAAACTCTTTTGAGTGGTTTTCAAATTCTGTTAAAATCCCTTTTTCATTCAATTCTTCCACTGATTTCAAGGAATTTTCCGGCATAGGTTTTTTTTCTGTGATGAAGCATTGAGCACCCTTTTGGTTCAGGTATTCTGCAGCGGCAATCCCGCTTTTTGAATAACCGAGTATCAATACTTTTTTGTCAAACCATTTTCTTTTCATAATAAAAACCCGTGTCCGTATCTATTATTTGTTTAGCACCCAGAAAAGCCCCACAGCGAGTGCGCTGCAAGCGAATGTAATTAGTGAAAAAACTTTCACTATGGTTGTTTCTTTCCAGCCGCAAAGTTCAAAATGGTGATGAATCGGACTCATTTTGAATATTCTTTTCCCCGTGAGTTTAAAACTCGTAACCTGAAGCATTACTGAAAGTGTTTCGATTAAATAAATTATGCCAATGGGAATCAACCAGAGTTCGAATTTCCCCATGACCGCAATTGTGCCTAGAACTCCACCGAGCGCGAGAGAACCTGTGTCACCCATAAAAACTTTTGCGGGGAATTTGTTAAAATACAAAAATCCTAAACAAGCTCCTGCGATTGAGGCGCAGATGATTGCCAGGTCAACATTTCCCATAATCAGGTTTATCAAAGTCAAAGCTCCGAGCGAGATAACCATGTTAGATGCAGCCAGACCGTCGAGTCCGTCTGTCAGGTTTACTGCGTTAGAGACGCCAGTTATTAATAATATGACGAAAATCGGATAAATGTAAAC
>CAZIVG010000015.1:0-3204 GCA_964542595.1 uncultured Muribaculaceae bacterium
AAAATAGTGTCCTTCCCGTAATTGACCATGACATTAGCGCCTGCGTTACCATCAATTACAGTATTTTGGGCATTTCTGGCAACATCAAAACTATCATCGCCATCACCGCCATTTGCCGTGTTATTCATCCCTGCAATAGTGAAATTGTCATTCCCTGCACCGCCTGACAGGTTGTTTGTGCTGCCTTTCACGACTATCGAATCCACGCCTGAACCGCCATTGACTCTGTTCGAATCTCCGGTAACATTTATTGTGTTATTACCCGCAACTCCGTTGATTGTATTCGAATTCCCGTCAACTGTGAATGTGTCGTCACCACCTCCGCCTGTCACAGTATTGCCTTGGCCACTTACTCCGAATTGGTTGTTTCCTGATGAATCAGTCATTATGTTATTAGAGCCGACTGCAGTCAGCAAATCATCACCCAATCCCCCATCTGCAGCATTACCTGTGCCGTTAAGTCTTATTTTGTCTGTACCAGAACCACCTTTTATGTTTGTGGAATTGTCAGCATTAACAGTAATTGTATCATTTCCGCCTTCTCCATCAATAAGATTGTTTCCCTGTGAAGCATTTATTACGATGTTATCATTGCCGTCTCCGCCTTGCACTTTGTTATTTACAGAATTGATAGTTATTAAGTCATCACCTGTCCCACCAACAACGCGATTTCCACTTCCGGCTGCAACAGTTATTCTATCGTTCCGGTCAGCACCTGCTAAAACGTTATTATTGCCTTTGATTATTAAATTGTGCTCATATCCGTCTTCGCTTTCAATTGTGAAGTTGCTACCTTCAAATCCTATTTCGCCTGTTATGCTGTTAAAGTTGTATTTAAGTTGATTTGAAGCCATCGCAGATGCTTCTGTCGTCGTGTTTTTGATTGTATAAACACGACCGTTTAAAAGAATCGTCTGGACCTGCCCGACTGTGTTGAAATACAAAATCCCTGAATTCGGGTCAGGAGCAACGTTTATCGAGGAGTTGCCTGCACCATTGTCCACAACAAAGTTGTCCCCCGGACCTCCATCGATGATATTATCATTTCCGTTGATTACTATGTAATCATTACCGCCACCGCCTCTAACAACATTACCACTACCATTCACATAGAATGTATCCATGCCGGAGCCGCCGCTGATATTGTTGTTGGTTCCGTTGACTTCATAGATGTTGGAGCCGATGGAATCGTTGATTGTGACTCCACTTCCTGAAATGATGTAGTGGTCATCACCGTTCCCGCCCTGAACGTTGTTTGCTGTTCCTTTTATTATGATTTTGTCATTGCCGTTTCCTCCATCCACAACAAAATCATTTCTTTTGTTAAGCACGATTTCATCATCTCCGTCACCTGCATAAATCGTGTTGTAGTAAGAACCGTTATGTTCTATATAGTCATTGCCGGCACCTGCATAAATTGTGTTGTTATTCGTGAGCGCATTTATCTTGTCATCAAGATTTCCCCCATAGAAAGTCAACCCTCTACCGTTCAAACGTACGTTGTGAGCTTTATTTTCATCACCTTTTATTTCAAAACCTGCACCAGAAAAAGTGATTTCACCTGTAACCGTATTATAACTATACCCGAAGGACTTTGATGTCACTCCACCTTCAACAAGATTTCTTATTGTGTACTCAATCCCATTTATCATCACAACTTTTGTTTCATTTAAAGAATTAAACGAAATTTCTGTCATGTTATTGAGCACATTTGACATATTGGAGTATTGAGTTTCGGTTCCTGAATTTCTGTTGAGAGTGTTATTCCCTGCACCGCCAAAAACAGCCGCATATTTACCACTAATGACGTTGAATACATCATCTCCATCTTCACCGTAAATTGTTTGGTTGTGTCCGCTTGAAGAACCGCTAATGTTAAATGTGTCATTTCCTGCACCGCCATAGCCAATGTAGTTAAGCCCGCTAGTGGTGATGATGTCGTCTCCATCTCCGCCAAAAGCATAGGAAAAGGCAACACTATTACCACCACCGGAAATTCTGTCATTGCCACCCTCACCATAGGCACGAACCCAGCCTCCGCCTGAAATATCGTCATCCCCATCTCCACCATGTATTACGATACTGTGAGCATCAGCGTAAATTTTATCATTTAAATTTCCACCATAGAAAACCTGATAAGCACCAGAAAGCCTAACGTCGTGTGCCTTGTCTGCCTCACCTGTGATTGTGAAATTGTTCGTCGCAAATCTTATTCTGGATCCCTCAATCTGCCAGACAAAATCCTGTGCTCCTGCATCGTTTTTTACAGTATATTTGATACCATTTATGATTATTTCCTTGGTTTCATTAGACGCAAAGCTCTCCGCAAAAGCGTCCGCACCTTCCACATTAACTTTGATAGTATTTGTTCCGTTATCTGTTACAGTATTTGTGCCACTGCCGCCATTTATATAAACATCTCTTCCGTTTATTATATTAAATGTGTCATTTCCACCCTCACCCCACAAAGAATATCCTGATGCAGTACCTGAACTACTGTTGTAATTTATTATGTCATCGCCATCTCCTGCACGCACACTGGTTGCATAATGGGCCACATTAATTACGTCATTACCGTTCCCACCATAAATCGTTCCATAAGCTGTCGGGTTATAAGTGATTGTGTCATCACCGTCTTCTCCGTATGTGGTTGTACCCATTGCATTTGCAATTATAGTATCATTCCCGGCTCCACCATAAATTACATTGCTTTCACCAACTGTTCCGCTTAAAGAACAAACAATTTTGTCATCAAGGTTTCCGGTCCGAATAGTATTGTTCTTGCCGACGATGTCCAGATCATGCGACACGTCAGCCTGTCCGGTGATTGAAAAATTAGAACCAATAAACTGTAAAACTCCATCCGAATTTACTGAATATGTCAACTGTTGAGTTGTCGAAAGTTTGTTTTGAATAGTATATTTTTTCCCGTCAATGGTGATTGTTTGTGATTGACTTCCCGAAAAATCAATATTGCCGGACTCGCCTGCAGCCATTGCAGAAACTCTGTACCCTGACATCAAAGCACTGATTTCATCATCTGAAAGGACTTCAGAATCCTCAGGTAGAATGGTTTGATCGGTCACAGGCTTTGGAGCAAGAGAAGAAGTCGTTTGAGTATTTTTTATACTAAACGAAGCTCCATTCAAAGAGGCTTTTGGGCCCCCCCCCCCCCCGCGGCCGGCCGGGTGGGCGGAGGGGGGG
>CAZIVG010000015.1:3214-15914 GCA_964542595.1 uncultured Muribaculaceae bacterium
CAATTCAAAGAGGCTTTACCCCCCCCCCCCCCGAGGCCGAAAGTCGTTGCTAGAGTAGGGGTTTCAGGGTCGCCAAATATTGATATCCCGTTAAAACTTGTTCCGTTTTTAACTTGATAAAGCTGCTCTGTCAAAGCATCGGCTTCTTTCTTCATCGCATCTCTTTGCTCCGAAGAATAAACACCACTCGCAGCCTGAACAGACAACTCTCTCAGGCGATTTAGTATATTCGTCATGTTTGAATACGAAGCCATGCCCGTATTCAGCATGGAAATACCATCCAAAGTATTCCTTCGAGCCTGCAAAAGCCCTCCGATTTGTGTCCCCATCCCCGTTGCAACATACAACCCCGCAGCATCGTCTGCAGCACAGTTCACCCTGTAGCCTGTGGACATGCGGTATAAAGCTTGGTTCAGCACATTCGTAGAATTAGCCAAACTCTTTTGAGCCATCAAAACAGATGGGTTGTAGTTTGTAGAAATCGTCATTTCTATATAAATATCCCTATTCAAACTCATTATGGAAGATTAATTACACAATTTAAACCAATCAAAAGTATTGGAAATCTCAAACTAAAGTTTAGAAAATCAAAAAATTCTAGTCCACCACCCAAAGGTAATGGACTAAATAAAAATCGGAGAACGAGAGATTCGAACTCTCGATGCAGATTACTCCACATAACACCTTAGCAGGGTGCCGCCTTCAGCCACTCGGCCAGTTCTCCACAGATTTAAAAATATATTATCAAAAAAATCCTTTTTTTACAAACTATTTCTATTTAGATGCTGAAAAAAATTTCTTGTCTTGAATAACAAAAAAAAATCTTCACGGATTTTTGACTTAATGTTATCAAAACGGGAGAAAAATATGTTTTTCAAGTCAATCCAAAACAACACCTATAATCCATCTTTTCATGGCGCAAGATTTTCACGGAAAAAGATTGGCAACACACCCAAAATCGAAATTAACGAACTAATCGAAAACAAAACTCTTAATAAAATATCTGAAGAAACAGGCATGCTTAAAGCAAAAATCGTCGAAATTGTGAACACACACTTTAAAGACGGAAAACCAAAAAACGGAAGTGTCGCAGCAATTTTTAACCAAAAAAGAAGAGCAGAAGTTCTTGAGCAAAACATCTCAGACAAAGAAGCTGCCGAAATCTTGAAAACATCAGAAAAGCGCGTTGCAAAACTTCGAAAAATTCTGGGCATTGAAAAACCCAAAACAAAAATTGCGCGTGAAGAGAAATTAAATCTTGTCAAATCAGAAATAGAAAACGGCCTGACAGAAAGTGAAATTGTAAAAAAGCACAAATTGCCATCGTCAGTCGTAAAATATTTTGTTAAACAGATTAACGAAAATCTTTCATCCTAAGATTAGAATACCTGTCTAATATCAATCTTGAACAATCATTGTATGTTATATTAAGAAAAAAGAAAGATATTAGGAGAAATTTATGAAAAACTGGATTATTGCCCTTGCGATTCTTATCATCCCGATGGCGTCTTATTATGTGTTAGACAAAATGAACGCCGACAAAACAGGCTTTGAGGCTCAAGCTTCTTACAACAAACCTGTCGTTATAAAATTCTACTCATCAATGTGCTTGGACTGCAAAAAACTTGAAACGGTCATGAAAGAAGTAATGCCGAAATATGCTGACAAGGTAACATACCAGAACATAAACGGCCAATCAAGCGATAAAGCTTCAGAAGCACTTGTCCAAAAATACAACGTAAATTTGGTTCCAACAATGGTTTTCATTAAAAAAGACGGCTCAACCTACAAAAGGACTGAAGGCTGTTTATCCAGACAAGAGCTGGAAAGCATTCTTGATGGTCTTTTGAAACAGTAAAAAAGGAACGGTTCTGTGGAAAACTTTATTTCATTTTTTCAATCACATGTAAAAGGCGACTTTTCGCTGCTGATTCTCTCACTTTGTTTCTTGGGCGGTATAGTTTCATCGCTTTCACCGTGCGGAATCGGGATGCTGCCTGTTGTTGTGAGTTACATCGGGGCGTCTCCTGAACAAAAAACATCAAAATCATTAATGCAAATTATCTTTTTCATCCTCGGCCTGGCGATTTCACTCACAGCAATCGGAATCATTGCAGCTTTGACAGGGCAGGTTTTCGGGGCGGAAAAAAGAGTTTATTTTGTCCTTGCTCTGACATCTTTGATTTTGATTTTCGGGTTAAATTTGATTGGTCTTTTAGATATTAACTTTCCGGTGCTTGTTAAAAAATTCCCGCAAAGCGACAAACACAACGCAATCACTTATCCGCTGGTACTTGGAATGGTTTTTGCCTTCGCAACTACACCTTGCTCGACCCCAATTCTTGCCGGAATCATGGCAGCAGCGTCCTTGAGCACAAATATTGCCTATGCAGCGTTAATGTTATTCCTGTTTTCACTGGGCCAAGGGATGATAATCCTTGTTGCAGGGCTGTTTACGTCAGTATTAAAGAACCTTTCTTCTTTTGCAAAATTCAGCGAAATCCTCACAAAAATAAGCGGTATCATTTTGATACTATTCGCAGCATTCTTATATTACAAAGTCTTTGAGCAATTCTTGCCCTAAAAATCAAAATCTACCAGTAGCTGATTTTGTCTTCTTTAATTACAAGTGCGGCACAGTTCAAGCCGTTAGACGGATTTTTCAAAGAACAGCCTGCCGTAGAGAACGAACCGCCGGCCTGAACGCCTTTATCTTTTACGAGCCCGAAAAAGAAAATATCTTTTCCCGCCTCGTTAGGCGCACGCAAACCGTTTACATCAACAAAGAACCCCCCAAGCAATGTATTTGCGGGGTCAAGCCCATAATCAGAAGGCTGACAGCTTCCATCTGCACAAGACGTGAACGCGACCATGCTGCCGTCGGACAAAATCAATTTATAATACTTCGCATCACTGTCATAATCAGGCAAGCTGCTTCCATCCAAGGCCTTAGGCAATTCGGGAAAACAACCCTTGCCAAAAGCACAATCCTTCATGACTTTGAATTTTGGTTTATACAGCTCTATGATATCTTTTTCTTGAGCCCATTCCCAACCGTCAACAGGACCTTCTTCAACCTGAATCAATCCTGTGGAAGTTGACAAAATACCCGAAGTTTTCTTCAATCGTCCGACATTGTCTCGATTTCTGGCATCGTTCATCAGTGTAGGGATTGTCATCGCAGCAATTACGCCGAATATCATCAGCGTAATAAGCGTCTCTGCGAGTGTAAATCCGAACATTTTCTTCATGTTCTAAATTATACAATATTTTCGAGATAGTAAAAAGAAAATAAAAAAAAGCTATAAACGAGGGGTTCATAGCTATTAGATTAGGGATATGCGTATCGTCGTCTTTTATTTAAGGAGTATAGTTTTTATTCTACACATACTTTAGTTGTAGAAAATCATACATTATTATGAATAAATTTTAATTTGTTCATACAAATAAGCGATTGGCGCATGACTTTTGAAGAAAAAACATTAATTTTTTAAATAACAAAGGCAGATTTCAAAGTCTTTTCAGGCAAGGTCTTTAATCAAAAATATTTCTACGCCAAAAGTATGATTTTTTAAAGAATGACTGGATAAACTTTGAGAAAAGCCGATAACGATGATAGGGCAGATTGACGAAAATCAGTTTCAAAGGGTGTTAAATTGTACAACAGTATTTATCCGATACAAATAAAACCATACGTGCCACCGCAAAACAGAAAGGCGGTGAAAAACGGTGAAGACGGAAACGAAACTTCGCAGTCTTCTTCTGATCTTAACCGTGAAAGCAGAGGATTAAACAACCCTAATCAAACAGACCCCAATGGCAAAAACCCCTATTCCAGACAAGAATTCCCCAACGGACAAAAGTCCACAATCGATTACACAAAATCACAGGTTAATATTGCCCAAATCCTAACAGACTTCAAAAATACAGCAATAGCTATCGGCTCACCTCCGAATATTATCCAAGAAGTCAATCAATACCTGTCTTTGGCTGAAACACAGTCTTTAAAAAACGAGCCAAACAAAAAAATTATACAGTCTAATCTGAAAAATGCCTCAAACGTTCTCGACGACTTTATTTCAAAAACCCTTAACAAAAACTCAAAAGTCGTTGAAAACTGGATAGAAGCTCTGTTCTTGCAACAAGTAAATTACAAATCCGACCCCGAATCGATTAATGAAGATTTTCTGGTGAAACTCCCTGACAAACAAGGAGACATGCAGCCAATCTCCAAAGATCTTTCGGACAAAAACCAACCCCCAAAAGCAGAAAGTAACATCCAAACAGCGGCAACCGCCCCCCAAAGTGTTCCGCCCCAAACATCCCCCATCGAATCTGCCGCCCAAAAAGGGATTTATATCCCTCAAGATTCAAACGTAAGAAAAGCCTTTATTCAAGGTAAAAAGTATTCTGCAATAAACGAACAGGACAAAGCACTGAGCGCATTCCAAGCCTCTTTGAATTTTGCCAAATCAGTAGGAGACAACAACGCAGAAGGCATGATTTGTTACGAAATGGGACAAATTTTTGACAAAAATGACGACCTTGAAAATGCCTTAAAATTCTACAACCAAGCCCACAATGCAACAAACGACAACAATCTTAAGGCAAAATCTTATTACTCAATGGCAAAAATCTATGATGATGTTGTTTACTTCGAACCGGCGATGGAACACTATTTTGCGGCAATTTCATTTGCAGGCGAAGCCGAAAACCTAAACGCCCAAACAAAAGCCCTCACCCAAATCGGAGACATGTACGCGGAAAGATACGATGTTTACAAAACCCATGAGTTCTACGGCACTGCCAAAAACATCGCTTTGGCAACAAACGACACCAAAACAATGGGTTCTGTCTGGTCAAAATCCGGTGATGCGATGACGGTATTGAACGAAAACGTCAATGCACTGCAGGATTATAAGGCATCTGCGCAGTTTTATGAAAACGCAGAATCTCCGATTAAAATGGCTAAAAATTATGAAAAAGCCTCTCAAGTCATGCTTAAATTGGGCAACAAAAACAAAGCCCTATCACTTCTTGAAAAAGCACAACAATTAGCCCTCAGTGCAAACGATTCAGAATATGCTCAAAAACTTTCAAAACATCTGATTTAGTTTTCAAAATAAGCCCGAAAGTTCTTTTTTCAGTATCGTGTTTGTTGTAAATTAAGATAATAACAACAAAAGCGGGAATTTTTTATGAAAGACTTCAGAACAGGTTTTGTGGCAATCGTCGGACGCCCAAATGTAGGCAAATCAACACTTTTAAACACAATTCTCGGGCAAAAAATCGTAATCGCAACGGACAAAGCCCAAACAACGAGAAAAAGAATCAAAGGAATCTTCACAAACGAAGAAGGCCAAATAATCTTCATTGACACCCCGGGAATCCACAAACCGCTGGACAAACTCGGTGAATTCCTGATGGACGAAACAAAATCTTCACTCCCCGATTCGGATTTGATTTTGTTCCTCGTGGACGCCTCAGAACCGGCAGGAGCAGGAGACAAGTGGATTGTCGAAAATCTGCTTAAAAAGACAAACACCCCTATTGTCATCGTGTTGAATAAGGTCGATAAACTCAAAGATCCGATTAAAAAAGAACAAAATCTTTTGACGTACAAAATGCTTTTCGAGAAAAACCTTCCAACAGCAAAAGTTTCCGCCCAAACAGGACGAAACATCGATACTTTGATTTCTACAATTTTGAGAAAACTGCCGGAGGGCGAAGCCGTCTATTCGGATGAAGATTTGACCGACGAGAGCATGCGCTCGATTGCACAAGAAATTATCAGAGAAAAAATACTTATAAATACCAAAGACGAAATCCCTCACAGTGTTGCAGTAATTATTGAAACTTACGAAGAAAAAGAGAACATTGATAGGATTTTCGCAAAAATTCACGTCGAACACGATAGCCAAAAAGGTATCCTGATTGGCAAACAAGGTCAAATGCTTAAAAAAATAGGAACCCAAGCACGAATAGAACTTGAAAAAATGCTCGACAAAAAAGTTTATCTGGAACTTAACGTGAAAGTCTCAAAAGACTGGAGAAAAAAGACCCCAAACCTCGAGGATTGGGTATAAGTTCCTTGTCATCGCAAAGATTAAAGTTAAAAGCCGCCTTAAAACTAAAGCGGCTTTTTTATATTGATTATGTCAGTATCTTGAATCAGGGACCGAGACTAAGGTGTACCTCCGGTTTTCTTAGAAGCGAAAAGTTTTTTAGCCCAATCCACACCTTTTGTAATGTTTGAATTAATAAATTCACCGGCTACACCAATGTATTTTTTAGCGTAGTGCAAGCCTTGTTCATGCCATTTTGCACCTGCAGCAAGTGTTGCCTTAGAGTCAAAAATCTTAGGTGCATATTTTGCTCCCAACGCAGCGCCTGCGCCCAGAACAACTGCAGTAATTAAAGTATTTCTGAACCAATGACTCTTCTTCTGTTTAGGTTGACCTGATGTCATAGGACTGCTGGCTTGGGGCTGTTGAGTACCTGTTGCAGCATATGCCGGCGGCTTTGAAATAGTATTTTGGCTCATTGGCGTGATAGTTGAGAAATTTACTGACATGTTTAACACTCCTTTTATTACACTTCTACTTGCACAAAACCCCTAAATCAAAAATATTGCCAAAAGTTTTTGACATGTTCAAAAATAAGAAACATTTTGTTACATTATAACATTTATCATATGGTTTTGGAATATTTTTTTAATAAGCGTAATCTATATTAATATATGGGGAATTTCAGAAAAGAGGAAAAAATGGCTGACAAATTTATTATCGACAAACAAAATATCGAAAATGCAAAAAACATTGCATCAAAAATTGAAAACAAAGAACTGAGAAAAAGGGCCTATGCATTGGGCATGGCGGCACTAACCACAGCAGATTTCCTTACAGAAAATGGTATCGACACAAAAACGAAACTCAGCCTTTTTAGATCTCCGGCTTTTGCGAAAAACCTCGAAATAGCAGACATCTACTCTCAAGATGCGCGATTAGATGTTCGTTTAACTTTCGACGAAAACTATTTTACAATCCCAAAAACTCACGAAATATTCGAAACTGCTCCTGATGCATACATAGTTGTAAAACCGGCAGCAAATTTTGAATCACTCGAAATTCTGGGATTTGTAAACCCACAAAATCTCGAATACCCAAAAAGCGAAACAGAATATTTCACGTTCTCTACAGAAATTCTTGAACCTGTTTCTGAACTCAAAACCTATTTGGATTCATTAAAATTAAAAACCATGTCATCTTCGCCTGAAGAAAACGAAAAAATAAAAGAACTTGCCGTTTCATTCATTGACGATGAAATATCGGAAAGCGAAAAAGTATTTTTCATAAAACACGTCGTCACATGCGCCGCTTCAAGAGAAGTTTTTTGTGAACTCAACGAATTTGATTCAATTATCGTCCAAATTAAAAACCACGAAGACTTGCTGAACGATAGCACATTGAGTGTCTTGACAGGTAATAAACAAGAATACGCTGAAGAAATCGAAGCAACACAAGAAACCCAAGAAGAGCCGTTTTTACTTGAAGAAAGTATTTCTGCGGCAGAAATGTTTGCAGTAAGTGCAGCGCTAACTCCCGAAGTAATTGTGCCGATTGATGCTGAAGCAGAGTTAAATCTTATGGGCGACACTGAAATTGAAGATACGTCAACAGAAGAATCTTCGCTCTTCGATATGATTGACGACGCAGATGAGGAAGAAGTCAGAGAAGAACAGCCCGAAATCGACACCTCTGAAATTGATGAAATTCCGCAACAACCAGAGGAAATCATTGAGGAAAGTGCTGAAGAAATTTTTGATGAAACCGAAGAAAAAGAAGAAGATTTGACCGTCGAAACTTCTGAAATAACTGAAGCCGATGAAATGTCAGAATTGTTTGAAGAAGCCGAAGAAAACCTCGAGGAACTTGCCCCGCTGGAAGAATCTGATACATTTGGAGAAGAACTCGTCGCAGAAACAATTGAAGAAATGAACGAAGATCCCCTTAGCGAAGAAATGAAAAAAGATTTTTCCGAAGAACTTTGTGAAACAAACATTTCAGAAGAAACCAATAAAATCGACGAATTGGACGAAACGCTAGAATTGGAAGATCTAGAAACCCTTGATGCTATTGACGAGATTGATGAAATTGAACATTTAACAATTGATGAAACGTTTGAAGAAACAATAAAAGAAACAGCTGAAGAGATTGCATCGCAAGACATTTCAGATTCAGAACAAGTTCAAGAAGAAACCGAACAATTCGAAGAAATTCACGAACTTGAAGAAGAAAAAGAACCATTCAGCTTGACTCTTGAGGGTGAAGCAGAAGATTTAATCGAAGAAACTGAAGAAAAACAAATCATTCTTGAAGAAGAGCCTGTTCTTGAAACGCAAGAAATCGAACAATTCGAAGAAATTCACGAACTTGAAGAAGAAAAAGAAGAACTTCCCGAACCTGTAGAATTGAATTATGATGACGAAAGCCAAGAAATAACAGAAAATGTCTCTCAAAATGACTCTGACGAGGAAATTTATGAGGAAACGGAAGAACAATTCTTCCATCTTGAAGAAAATGTTCCGTTCCTTGCTGATGAAACTGCTCAAATATCTGAAAAGCAAGAAGAAGAAACTTCCGAATATCAAGATGAATATCAAGATGAACAGCCTGAAGAACAGGTTGACAACGACATCCAAGGGCTGCTCGACGATGACCTTCTCGCTCTGCTTTCTGACGAAGAACCTTCCCAAGAGCCTCAAGAAGACTCTTACGAAACCGAAGACGAGTTTCAAAATTATGAAGAAGATACCGACGAAAACATTGAAACCTTGTTTGAGAAAAACCCTGATAACGAAGAAGGAGGAACAGAAGAAGCCGCACCTCTCACGATGGAATCTTACAATGCACCTGACGTAAGCACGAATGCGGCTAAAAAAGTCGCAATTACAGCCGCGCTTCTTGTTCTTTTGGCAGGAGGTGCCGGTGCAGCCTGGTTTATGAATAATTCCAAATCAACAGATTCCAATCAGGACATGCAAAACACAGAAAACAAGAGCGATTCGTTCTTTGAATTTGAAAACAAAAGCAAAAGCGACTCTGACACACCCGCTGTATCTCAAGATATAAACAAATCCATGGCGAATTCATTCTCTGACAAACCCGCAGCAATAACCATCACAAAAATATCCTGGCAGGTCAGTGAAAAACTCGCAATGGAACCTTCTGTTAAAGAATATTTACAAACTGCAGGTAAAAATATTCAAATGAATTTACAAAGTGATTTGTCCACAGCCGCAGATGTAACCTTCAATCCAAGCATAAAAGTATCCTTTACAATCGGACAAGACAATACTCTTAAAGGCTTGCAGGTATTGGATTCCAGCGGTTCAGACAAAATTGATGAAACTGTATTAAGAAGTATTAAAAACACCCTCAAATACGTTCAAGCACCAAAGCTAAAGGATTACAAATCGGATTATTTCTTGACCATAGTCATAAATTTCTAAATCTATGATATGATATAATCAGTTATTTGATATTCAAATGGATTGATGGAATTGGATACGATACAGGAACAAAGAGAGCTTATAGAAAAACTCGTCAAATCGAATAATAAATTTTTCGGCAACGAAGATTTATTAGAAGACTTTTGCTCTGAAACTTACAAAAGATCGCACGCGCTTTTTGAAAGTGTGGGTATAAACGATATTGAAAATTACATTGCAAAAGTAGCGAACACTGCTATTTTGAATGTGTTGAAAGAAAGCGGCAGAGTCAGAAGACGCAAAGATACCTATATCAGTACGAAAGAAATCCTCATCAGCCCTCTACCGTCGAAACCTCAAATAGAAGAAACCTGCGACAAAAAAGACATTGCACAAGATGGATTCGTCTATGAAATCGAAGACCCCAGAGATTCTTTTGAAGAAAAAATCGTAAGAAAAGATCTTCTCCAAAAAGTTGTAGACATAGTTCTCGTTGCACAAAAGAACAACCCCTCGAAAGAATATCTTAAAATCTTCTACCTGAGATATGTCAAAGAATTAAAACAAAAAGAAATCGCGTCGGAAGTTAACCTTTCTCAATCTGAAGTCAGCAAACGACTCATTGAAATTGCAGAAATAGTCAAAAACCATTTCTAATCTTTCTCAAATCTATCTAATCTTTATGCGTGATGTAATTTGAAGAACATTTATAATATAATGTTTCTGTTGTTTAGCTAAGCGGTTACTCGTCATGCGTTGCCTAAAATGCAAAAAAGAAATAGCGAATAATCTTTTAAGATGTAATTTTTGTAACACAAAAGTACAGACGATTTGTCCTATCTGCAAAACAAAGAACAGCATAAAAGAAGAATTCTGTAACGGCTGCGGCTTACAGCTTATAAAATATTGCCCGAAGTGCAAACGAGCGAATCTTCCAAACGCAAAAAACTGCAGAAAATGCGACTTTGCTTTCGACGATGCAGTTGGCCAAGTTATGATTGAGGACGTCGAAGAAATTGCAATAGTCGAAACAACAGAAACCACCATTACAGTCGCGACGGATACGACTGAGGAACTTGAAATCTCACAAGAGGACAACGAAACACTCGATTTTACAGACCCTACAGAAGAAATACCCGTCGGAGATTTGTTATCTCTTGCGGACAACAACGACAAGTTAGCTGAAAGTTTTGAAAAAGAAAACATAATTCCTGAACCTTTGATAAACGTAGATGCTGCGGAAAGCTTCCAAGCCGGTCAAGCAGAAGAATCTGAAGTACAAGAACCAATTGAAGATTTAGAAACAAAAGAGGAAGAGGACTTCGTCGAACAGATTGAAATACCTCAACAGGAACAAGAAACCCAAGAACGATACGAATCACAGCCTTCCCCACAACAAGAAACACAAGAAGTGCAGCCTGAAATCACACAGCCAAGTGAATGTCCAAAAGAATACGATCAGGCAAAATGTAAAAACCTTCTGCTTCAAGCCGTGCGAAAACAAGAAAAAAGAATCATCGGCCTGAGCGCACCTGAAGGTTACGGAAAATCAACAGTATTGCGCTACTTTTTCAACGACCTCGTTCACCAGAATTACGGATGGCTTTGGGGCGAGTGCAGCGCGAATTCGCAAATCAGCCCGTTTGGCATTTTTCAGGAAATGATTCTGACTTTCTTCAACATGCCAAATTTCTCAAACATGTCACAAGAATTCATAAAAGAAGCAAAACAAATGCTTTCTGCGACTTTCCCGCTTTTGTCGCAAGAAGAAATTTTTAATCTTTTCAATTTCCTTTATCCCAGCCTCACATCAAATTTTGAAGAAATCCTGATAAACAAAGACATAACCTTTGCACTTCTTGAAAAAGTCATTCTCGAAATCGCAAAAAAAGCAAAAGTAATAATCGTAATCGACGATTTTGACATGATAGACGGCGCATCTTATGCGTTTTTGTCTTACTTTGTTGACCAAAACCACCTTAGCGAAAACATAAAACTCATAATTTCATACAAAGACAACCGCATAACTCAAGGATATTTCTATTCCGAGAAACTTGCACAAAACCAGTATGAAGACATACGTTTGTCAAAACTTTCCAAATCCGACGCAGACAATTTTGTAAAAATGTTCTTAAACGGTACAAACCCGCTGCCGGAAGAAATTTTCAACACAATTTATGAAAACTCTAACGGAAACAGCGCCTACATCGAACAGGTAATGGTCCTTCTAAATGAAAACAAAGCTTTCCATACTGAAAACAACATCATAACCTACAGGCCGACTCCGCTTGAATTAGACTTGCCGAAAAACATCTACGAAATCCTTACACACAGAATTTCCTTCCTTCAAAAGAAATATCCGATTGTGTTCAAAACACTTTGCACTGCAGCAATAATGGGCAATAAATTTAACATCCGTCTTCTTGAAATCATCATGAAAATAAAACCGGAAGACTTCCAAAAAGTTATCCAAATGCTTTCAACGTTCGCTTATCTGACGCAGTTTAACAACAACGTTTTTGAATTTAAAAACACTTTGCTTTGGAAATTTGTTTACGAAAAAGCCAAGCAGAGCAAGGATTTTGTTGTCTTAAACGAAAAAATCTTTGACATCATCAACTCTTTCACTCTGTCGAGTAATGCTCTAAAAGCGCTGATTGCACAAAATTTAAATCAAAAACTTTTGGCTTTAAATATATGGACAGAGAACATAAAACTCTGTGCCTACCTCGGAGACGAACATCTTTGGACGCTTTCGCAAAAGCAATGTCTAAAAATCGTTCAGGAAGTCAGCCCGGAAAACAACGACCTGATAATAAATAACATCCACGAAAGGCTCGGAAAACTTATTTACAAAACCCACCCGAAAGAAGCTGTGCCTTACCTCACCTTCGCAATAAATAACGCAATCAAAGTCCAAAACACCACAAAAATCATTGAACTTTCAGGTTATTTATCAAAAAGCTGCTCTCTCACAGGGAATTACCACGGCGTAATCGAAGCCGTAGATACCGTTTTAAAACTTGTTGAAAAACCCGAAAACAAACTCGAATGTGCGCTTTTAAAACACAAGAAACTCAAAGCTATGTTCTCAATCGGAAATGCCGAAGAGATTTACAACCTAGCCTCAATCGAAATCATCCCGATTGTCGAGCAGGCGCTTTCGGGACTTTTGCCGACAAACGGAATTTCAATGAACATAATTTATGA